>CAZEDI010000182.1:0-1586 GCA_964510865.1 uncultured Halobacteriales archaeon | reverse complement strand
GAACGCGGCCGCCTACGAACTGCTGGACCGCGTGACCGTCTTCCCCGTCCAGGACAAGAGCAAGTGGACTGACGCCAAGGGCGAGGTGCTTCCGGACGCATTCCTGCTGTCCCGCGGGTCGACGCCCCGGGACCTGGCGTACGCCGTCCACTCGGACATCGGCGATGGCTACCTGCACGCGGTGAACGCCCGCACGGACCGGGAGGTCAGCGACGACTACGAACTCGAGGAGGGCGACGTGATCAAGATCGTCAGCACGGCGCAGTAACGACAGTGGTCCCCGCTGGCGACCTCCTGGTCAAGTACTGACTAATCGACAGGGGGCGACGCCACCCGGTCACTAAGGGCTGGAGGCTTCCAGGTCCAACATAAATGCCGAGAAAGACGGAGTTAGGGGTTGCAACAGGACCGCGAAAATTCATTGAATCGTACACAAATATTTTCCGCTCTAAACTCGATTCACGAGGTATGAAGTTAACGAGGAGACGCTTGGCTACGAGGTCGGCCCTGGCCGCTGCTCTGGCGGGTACGGCGGGATGTGTGGGAAACCTCGCGTCGAGGGGACCGAGGGTCACGTTCTCCGGGAACGTCCACTCCGAAGAGCCACTGGTCGAAGACGTAGACATCTCGGTCGAGGATCGGTACCCGAACCACTATTCGAGGATCGTCACGTCGAAGGACGCCGAAAGCGAGGAGATTCGCTGGGGGTACATCGAACGGGAACACGGTGGGCTCGTGGACGACCTGGAAGGAACCGACTTCGATTCTGAATTCCTGATGTTCTTTGGGTTGGTACTGCCGAGGACGAAGCAACTCCAGCCCGGTTCGACGAGGATCGAAGACGACACGTTACACGTCGAATACAGCGTTGCGCCCGCATCGTCCGGTAATTCCGAGGTCGTACTGAACACGGCCATGATGCGAGTCATCCACGACGATCCGCCCAGCGACGTTTCGGTCAGCGTCACGTACCCCTGATCGCCCGCTCCCCGTCACGCGTTCCCGGACCCGCGGAACGTTTTTGCGCGACGGTCGCGTTCGTCGGGATCGATGCCCAGGACGGTCCCCCTCGACGAACCCCAGCCGAGCCAACTCCACCTGAACGGTCGGAAGCTCGCGCTGGCGACCGAGTGGTTCGACTTCGACGAGCCGAACTACGACTCCGTGCCGGTCGTGGAACTGGACGGCGAGTTGGTTCTGACCGACGGCCACACACGCGCCTTCTTGGCATCGCTCGCGGGCGCGGACGAGTTCCGGGTCAGGCGTGACGAGGACGATCTGCCGCTCGCGGTGTACCGGGAGTGCGTCGGCTGGTGCAAGGACGCGGGGATCACCCGGATCGCGGACCTCCACGGTCGGGCGCTGAATGTGGACACCTTCGTCGAGACGTGGGTGGATCGGTGCCAGGCGGTTGGGGACGAGCTAGACTGATTCGTAGATGGTGCTGTGTCACCGTCGAGAATCAGTCGAGTGGGTCGAGAAAGCCCTCGTCACGTCAATCATCCACTATAACCGAGAAAGCCCTCGCGCCGTTCGACTCCCGCGGCTCGCTGCGCTCCTCGCGCCGCTGCGGTGCTTGCGTCGCC
>CAZEDI010000181.1:0-1698 GCA_964510865.1 uncultured Halobacteriales archaeon | reverse complement strand
CTCGACATCCCCGACGCACGTCGGTTTCAGTCAGCTGCTGGGAAAGGGGTTCGAGCCGAGGTCGAAGACGGGACCGTCCACATCGGGAATCGAAGTTACTTCCAGACCAGCCTCGAAGACACGCCGATCGATGGACTCGAACGGGGTTTCGACCGGCTCCGAACACTGGAGGCAGAGGGGAAGACGAGCGTGCTCGTCGCTCGGGAAATCGACGGAACCGCCACAGTTCTGGGGTGGCTGACCTACACCGACACACTCCGTCCCGACGCCGCCGAGATGATCGCGGATCTCCGCAGGCTCGGAATTGAGCACATTGTCATGCTGACGGGCGACAACGAGCGCGTGGCCCAGCGGATCGCCGAGGAGGTCGGTATCGACGAGGTGAAGGCGGAACTGCTGCCGGAGGAGAAAGTGGCGACCATCGAAGAACTGGTCGAGCGTCACGAGAACGTGGCGATGGTCGGCGACGGCGTCAACGACGCGCCCGCGCTCGCTACCGCGACCCTCGGCGTAGCGATGGGCGGGGCGGGAACCGACGTCGCGCTCGACACTGCAGATGTGGTACTGATGGGCGACGATCTCAGCAAGATCCCCTACGTTCTCGGTCTCGGGCGCAGGACACGCCGGACGCTCACCGTCAATCTCGCCATCGCGTTCGGCGCGATCGCGCTCATGGTCGGCACGATACTTCTACGAGGGATCCCGCTCCCTCTTGCCGTGGTTGGCCACGAAGGCTCGACGGTCCTCGTGTCCCTGAACGGGCTTCGATTGCTTGGATTCCGCGGCTAATAGGGCAAAGCCCAGCTACACTGCTTCGATGGTGAACAGCGAATCGTCGTTGAGGACGGCTTGGACGCAGCAGTGCCAAGCGTCAGCGAAATCCCCGTTGCTGGTTAGTCGCTGCCCTATCGAGATTCTCGATCAGGTCCACCATCCGAAACATCGTGGACGTGGGGGCCATCCGTACCTTCTCGTCCGTGTCGGTTCGCCTGAACTGGGATGTCGGCTCCGAGTCATCCGGGTAGAAACGTAAAAATCAGGTGGCCGCGGCAGATATGTAGCCCTGCGGGTACTTCCGAACCCAGAGATACGAGACGTACGTGCTTTTGACTGCCCTATGATGTGCGTTCGTTCGTGCTCACAGAGATTCCGAAGGGAGAACACTCGGGGATGTTGGGATTCCAAATAGATACGAATGGCACGAAACAACCGGTCGCTGAAGGCTGCGAATGTACTGATGTCATCGATTAGCAACAGCTGGTGTCATCGGGAGTCCATTCGCACGCATCGCCTGTGGTAAGGTTGTTCTCGTCGATATATGCGGAGAGACAGGCGTAGTTACAGAAATACGTGGGTGAGCCACAGTCATCATCACAATCGCGGACGCAGATGGGGTCGTGATCGAAGATCCGGGACTCACAGTACGCACATGTCTCGTCTGCGTCGGGTGTTGTGACGGTCGTAGACATACTTGTGCCGAGGAGGCTACCACGGAAAACGTTTCCTCGGAGTGTAATGAGTGAGTGATCTGGATCACCTACACTCGAGTCAGAATTATCACTCACCAATGTTATAAATAAGGCTAAAAACAGCCCTCTGTCACAGTCTTTCAGGTCGTCATTCACATCGTCCGGCGATACCCCTCGTACACCGCTGGCAATCCGAGAGGGAGCGCCAGCAGCCCGAACCCGAGGAGGG
>CAZEDI010000180.1:0-1704 GCA_964510865.1 uncultured Halobacteriales archaeon | reverse complement strand
CTCGCCTGGCTGCGGATCGTGGATGGTGACCTGGATCGGGGATGGGCCGTGGTATTGGAACGGGCGGGGTACACGCTGGACGAAATCGACCACGTGCTCGAAACCGGGGACTATCCAGAAGGGATGGAGTCGTTCAGGGACGAACTCGAGCTGCTGGACAGCGTCGGGGCCATCGCCGAGCGAGTGCTCGGCCGGTATGGCTACGACGGCTCCTATGCCGACATCGTCATCGAGGTCGTTCAGCGCGCGTTCGACGAGACGACGATGACCCTCCGGGATCTGATCCGCTTCCTCGAGCGGGGAATCGAGGAGGGCGCCACACACGAGGTGAGTGCACCCGCGGGCACGAATGCGGTGACGGTCCAGACGATCCACGCGGCCAAGGGGCTGGAGTATCCCATCGTCGTGCTGGCGAACATGAACCGGTATAAGTTCCCGCCATCCGGTGGTGGGCGGTCCGTCATTTCCTTTACCGATCCGGTCGGGCTCAGACAGCGAAAGCTCTACGCCGAGGACCACGGCCATCCCCACATCTACGACAACTGGCAGGCCGACGTCGTGAACGCGTGCCTGCCGACCGACTACGAGGAGGAGCGCAGGTTGCTGTACGTGGCGATGACCCGTGCGGAGAATCACGTGGTGTTCTCGGCCGGGACGGAGCCGAACACGTTCTTAGCGGAGTTACCGGTGGACGTCGAATCGCTGGAGCCCGACGTCGAGGAAAACAGGCAGCGAGAGACGGTCCAAGCCACCCTCGACGTCGCAGTGCCGATGCCGACGGGCCCGGTCGGCTGGAATCCACACGAGCTGATGTCCGAGGACGTGTTCGCCGAAACGCCCGAAGGGCGAGGTACCGAGTTCGGCACGAAACTACACGACTTTGCCGAGGCCTACGCGAACGGCGACGCCGTGACACCGGACGGCCCGGAGCCGGATTGGGAGAATGTCCAGGCGTTCATCGACGAGCGTGACGGTGAGCTGCAGGTCGAGATGGAGGCTGTCCTGCCCCTGGCGCTTCCCGACCAAACCGTGTCGATCAATGGGGTGATCGATCTCGTTCACGTGTTGCCGGATCGCGTCGAGTTGATAGACTTCAAAACCGATCAGACCCGGAGGGCCGAGGAGGAGTATCGAAAGCAGCTGAGTGTCTACTTCCACGTGTTGGATTCGTGGTTTGCAGAGCGACAAATCGAGCCGATGTTGTTCTACACCGCGGATGCAGAACTCGTCCCGATCGACCCGCTATCACGGGACCGACTCGCGCAGCTCGTCCAGGAACGACGGTAGAACCGCCTCGGGGGCACGCCCAGAGCCAGTCGGCCTGCTCCGAATGGGGGATTCCTCCCGCCTCGGTCCGTGATACACCCCCGGGAAGCTATGCCTGACTGGCAGACAGAGACTCCGCCTCAACGGTGTCTGCCCATTCGAGCAGGGGCTTCAGATGGTGACAGAGCTCCACACCGGTCTCCGTGAGGTCGTATTCGACCCGTGGGGGGATTTCCGCATACTGCTCGCGGTCGAGAATCCCTGCCGCAACGAGGTCGTCGAGCCTCGTCGACAGCGTCGAACTACTCACCCCATCGAACGCCGCTTCGATCTCCCCGTATCGGGCTGGGCCGAGAGCCCCGTCCTCGCAGTTGAGTTGGATCGCGTAGCGTCGGCTCAGGAGATCCATGACGCCTCCGTGTGGACAATGGGAGTCTA
>CAZEDI010000179.1:0-1909 GCA_964510865.1 uncultured Halobacteriales archaeon | reverse complement strand
TCGCCCGGGAGATGGACGATCCCGACCCCCTCGACGACGTCGAGGCGGCCCTCGCCCGGATCGAGGAGGTGATCGACGACGTCCTCTCGCTTGTGGGGCGGGAACGGGAAGATCTCCCCGTCGAACAGGTCCAGTTCCACGAGCCGATCCAGAACGCCTGGGAGACGGTCCAAACACGAAACGCGACGCTCTCGGTGGACGTCCCCCAGAACGCGCTCATCGGGGCAGGACGATCGCACATCCAGGAGTTATTCGAAAATCTCATCAGAAACAGCGTCGAACACGCCGGCTCCTCGGTGGCAGTCCGCGTCGGCCTCCTCCCGGACGGGTTCTACCTCGAGGACGACGGGCCGGGGATTCCGGAAGACGCACGTGAGAACGTCCTGGAATACGGGTACACGACCAACGAGTCGGGGACCGGCATCGGGCTTGCGGTCGTGACGGAACTCGCGGACGTCTACAGCTGGGACGTGTCGGTCACCGAAAGCGCGGACGGTGGGGCCCGCTTCGAATTCCATGGGTGCCTCCTCGTCCCGGATCCGCCGGACCGTGAGCCACACCGGAAGGCGCTCGAGCTCGAAGGGAGCACCGACGTCGGCGAGCTCGACCCGCAGGGAGCGACGACACAGGAGGGAACGGGGTGGATTCTCCGAGGCGCGGGCGCGGACATCTGGAGTACACAGGACGAGTTCCACTTCGCCTACGCACCGTTACCGGGCGATGGGGGGATCACCGCCCGTGTCGCGGAACTCGAACAGGTGGACGAGTACACGAAGGCTGGGTTGATGATCCGTGACGCCCCCAGGGAGGGGACAGCACTCGGTCACGTCGGACTGACAGCCGAACACGGTACGGAAGTACTCTGGCGCCCCGAGGAGACAGACCGGACGGTGAACATCCCGATCGACCTCGACGCCGAGGAGCCGTTCTGGTTCCGGATCGAACGCCACGACGACACGGTGACCGCCTGGATCTCCGCGGACGGTGACACCTGGGTGGCGATCGACCAGCGCCGACTCGATCTAGACGACACGGTATACGCCGGCCTCGTCGTCTGCAGCCACCAGTCGGGGATCCTCGCCGAAGCCCGGTTCGAGGACGTCCAGGTGTATTCCTTTGAGGGCGACTGAGACATCCGAGTATGGTGTACGGGAAGCGTTCGTGTCGACACTGTCGTTCGTGACTCCGAGGAGCTTAACAGCGGGGCCGAAGTTGTCGACACATGGACTACCGTCAGGCGGCGAACTTCCTCTTCGATCTCCGCCGATTCCGGATGAAGCCGGGCACGGCCGCAACGGAGCGGCTCCTCGAGACCCTGGGGAGGCCACAGGATGGGCCGCGATTCGTCCAGATCGCCGGCTCCAACGGCAAAGGGTCGGCCGCGAGGATGCTCGAGCGGGTGCTGCGCGAGACGGGCCTCGACGTCGGGCTCTACACCTCGCCACACCTCGACGACGTCCGCGAGCGTATACGGGTAAACGATCGACCCATCCCCGAATCAGCAGTCGTCGAGTTCGTGGAAACGGTCGAGGAGTACGTCACCGAGCGGGCTGCCGACGGTGCGGCCCCGACGTTCTTCGAGGTCATGACCGCGCTCGCCTACTGGTACTTCGACCGTAACGAGGTCGACGTCGCCGTCGTCGAGGTCGGCATCGGCGGCAAGCACGATGCGACGAGTGTCGTCTCGCCGGTCGCGAGCGCCGTCACCGAGGTATCGCTCGAGCACACCGAGGTACTCGGTGACGAGATCGAGGATATCGCACGCGACAAGGCACACGTCGCTCCCCGAGACGGCCCGCTGGTGACGGCCGCCCGTGGCGACGCACTGGCGACGATCCGCGAGGTGGCCCCGTCAGTCGTGACCGTGTCGGATTCGCCCAACGGCGTTCTTGTCGCGATCGAGCTGCGT
>CAZEDI010000178.1:0-2118 GCA_964510865.1 uncultured Halobacteriales archaeon | reverse complement strand
TCGACGACGACGTCATCGAGGACGTCGTCGACACGGTCGAGAACTTCGAGGAGGAAGTCCCCGAGTGGCTCACAAACCGCCCCAAGGACTTCTTCACCGGGGAGGCCGAGCATCTCACCGGAACCGAGGTCGAGCTGACCAGGGAACAGGACATCAACCGCATGCAGAAGATCGGTTCCTACAAAGGAATCCGCCATCAGCGCGGACAGAAGGTCCGCGGCCAGCGTACCAAGTCCACGGGTCGGACCGAAGGGACGGTAGGCGTCAACATCGAGCAAATTCGTGAGGAGCTGGCCGAAGAGGAAGAGGCCGAAGGGGGTGAGGAGTGATGGCGCTCGGAAGAAATACGAAGTTCTACGAGACGCCGAATCACCCCTACCAGGGCGGTCGAATCGCCGAGGAATCGGACCTCCTCGGCCGGTACGGCCTGAAGAACAAGGAGGAGCTGTGGCGGGCCCAGTCCGAGCTTCGCTCCATTCGACGCGAGGCTCGTGACCTGCTCGCAGAGTTCGGTGAAACCGACGAAACCGAGCAGTTCCTCGGTCGGCTGAAACGGTACGGGATCCTCGATGAGGCGGATAGTCTGGGCGACGTCCTTGCGCTCGACGTCTCCGATATCCTCGAACGGCGACTCCAGACCGTGGCCTACCGACACGGTCTCGCGAACACGCCGCGACAAGCACGGCAGTTCGTTTCCCACGGCCACGTCCGTGTCGACGGGCGTCGCGTTCGCTCACCCTCCTACACCGTCGAAGTTGACGAGGAGGACGCGATCGAGTTCGATCAGCATAGCCCACTCGCGGACGAATTACACCCGGAACGCGCGGAGGAACAGTAACCCATGAGTTCAGAAGACGGCGCCAACACTGGCATCGCGCACGTCCACGCATCGTTTAACAATACGATCATCACCGTCACGGACGAGACGGGCGCAGAGACCATCGCAAAATCCTCGGGCGGGTCAGTCGTGAAGCAGAACCGCGACGAGGCGTCACCGTACGCCGCAATGCAGATGGCCGAGGCGGTCGCGGAAGAGGTCCAGGATCAGGGTATTGATCTGGTCCACGTTCGCGTCCGGGGCCCGGGCGGGAACTCCCGAACCGGTCCCGGTCCGGGCGCACAGGCAACGATCCGTGCCCTGGCGCGAGCCGGGCTCGAGATCGGTCGCATCGAGGACGTCACGCCCCGGCCACACGATGGCTGTCGGGCACCCATTCAGGCACAATAATGGACTACGATATCGAGGTCATCGAGCGGGACGAACGCTCCGCGGAGTTCGTGGTCAGGGGGATCACTCCCGCGTTCGCGAACGGGATTCGACGAGCGATGATCGCGGACGTCCCGACGCTCTCGATTGACGAGGTGCGGATGCTCGAGAACTCGAGCGTCATGTTCGACGAAGTGATCGGTCTGCGACTCGGGCTGATTCCACTGACCACGCCCGACGATTACCGGTCCGGGGAAACCATCACGCTCCAGCTCGACGTCGAGGGTCCGGCGACTGCATACTCCGGGGACTTGGTGTCGGCTGACGAGCAGGTCGAACCCGCTGATGAGAACATCCCCATCATCGAACTCAAAGATGGCCAGCGGTTGGCCTTCGAAGCCGACGCGATCCTCGGACGCGGGAAAGAGCACGCCAAGCACCAGGGCGGAGTCGCGGTCGGCTACCGCCACCTCCAGTCGGTCGAGGAGGTCGGTGACGCGGACGAGTATGACGATCGCGAACCCCAGATCGTGCGTGGTGTAATCGAGGAGGATGGCGAACTCATCCCCGCCACGGAGTTCGACAACGATCTAACGAACCGATACCCCGAGAGGGACGTCGAGATCCGGGACGTCGAGAACGCGTTCGTGTTTCACGTCGAGACGGACGGCTCACTCTCGGTGGACGATCTCGTAACGGGTGCCGTGGAGTCCATCCAGGACCGGGCCACGGAACTCGACGAATCGGTCGCACTCTAGTACCAATGACGCCCGACATTCCCACCATGGCCGGACGCCCGACCCCGAGCGGTGCGGCCATGACCGAAAGGGGTTTGTCGGGCGGCGGCAAACCACGAATCGCGTGCAGGGATAGCCAAGTTTGGCCAACGGCGCAGCGTTCAGGGCGCTGTC
>CAZEDI010000177.1:0-2229 GCA_964510865.1 uncultured Halobacteriales archaeon | reverse complement strand
TCGTCGTTCGATAAGTCGCCGTATTCGATTTGGAAGTCCGAGAGCCGAGTGGCAGCCGTCTCGAGGGTTTGGCGTGTCTGTGCCGAGAGTGTACCGAGCTCTTCGAGTTCCTGCAGCCGATCGAATCGATAGACATACCCCCCGAAGAGTTCGTCGGCACCAAGTCCTCCAAGTGCAACGGTAACATGTTTGCGCATCTCTCGGGCAACGTAGTATGGATAGAGGTTCCGCTTCGGCTCATCAGCATGCCAGATCATTTCCGGAAAGTCCCGGACGAATTCATGCTCGATCTCGATTTCGTGATGGACAGTGTCGAAGTAGTCTGCGACGGCACGCGCATCAGGCCGCTCATCCCATGTCGCGTCGTCAAACCCCATACAGAACGTGTGGATCGGATCGTCGCTGAGCTCGCTCGCCATGGCGACCACGCTTGAGGTGTCCAATCCCCCTGAGAGATAGAACCCGAGGGGGACGTCACTGACGAGCTGTCGTTCCACAGCTTGACGGAGCGTTTCTCGCACTGCCGTGGCAAGGTTATTAGAGGGCGTCGATGCGGTATCCCTGAGCGACCAGAACTGATGCTCCTGAACAGTCCATCCTGTATCACTCGGTTCGAGTTCGAGGAATGTCCCCGGGAGCACCGTGTCAATGCCTTCGAATAACGTGGTGGCTGATGGTGAGTACCGCATTTGGAGAAAGTACTCGAGAGCGTCGGTGTCCACCGCGGGTTCGACGAGTGCTGATTGAAGGATGCTCTTCGGCTCACTCGCAAACGGAATTCCTTCAGCTGTTTCGGCGTAATAGAGTGGCTTGATCCCAGCGCGGTCCCGGGCGAGGTAGAGTTTCTGCTGACTGGCATCCCACAGGGCGACTGCAAACATACCGTTTAGTCTGCGGAATATATCGGTCCCATACTCCTCGTATCCGTGAACGAGCACCTCAGTATCGGTTTCCGTCGTAAAGATGTGGCCCGTATCCTGAAGCTGCCGACGGAGGTCTCGAAAGTTATAGATCTCCCCGTTGTAGACCACAACGATGTCGCCATCTTCGTTGTATATCGGCTGATCGCCTCCTTCGACATCGATAACACGTAGACGTTGGTTCGCGAGCATCACCCCGTCGTCGATGTGGGTGCCGCGATCCTCCGGGCCGCGGTGGACCAGGCATTCCGCCATCTCGTCAAGGAGGGATGGGCTGTCGACGCCGACCACACCACAGATGCCACACATCAGATATCGAGGTCGAGATCGGCCTGCATCCACTCATACGTTCGATCTAGGCCTTCCCGGAACCCCGTTTCAGGGATTCGACCGAACAATTCTTCGCACTTCGTCGTGTCAGCGTAGAAGTCGTCGATTTCATCCGGTCGTTCTGGTTTACGATCGATGTCCGGTTCTACATCAACAACATCGGCCATCTCATGGATCGCATCCAGAATTTGCGTCTCCGTTCCTCTCCCCATGTTGACCACTTCGTTCTTCACATCCGATTCAAGCCCGGTGACGATGAAGTCCGTGATGTCACGAACGTAGATGAAATCCCGGGTTTGGCTACCATCACCGGTCACGAAGACGCCCTTGTTCTGTGCGAGACGGGAAAGGACAACAGGTACGAGTGCGCCTGATTCCGGGTGCTGGTACGGCCCATAGACGTTGAAAAAGCGGAAGACGAGATAGTCGAGATCATAGAGATCGTGATACACGTCCAGGTACTCCTCGACTGCGTGTTTAGCGACACCATACGGCGATTGTGGGTGGGCAGGGTGGTCCTCGGGGACCGGGACCTCGGTAACCTCCCCGACGAGTGAGGAAGCAGACGAGAAAAACACCTTCTCAATATCATTGCGACGAGCTGCATCGAGAAGGTTCAGTGTTCCAATAATGTTGATTTCTGCGTTCAGCTTTGGGTTCTCTGTACTTGCAGGAAGTGGATGAGCGGCAAGGTGGGCAACAGCGTCGACCTCCGCGACTGCGGCATCAATGGATTGCTCGTCAGTGATATCCACCTCCCGGAATTCGGCGTGTGCCGGGTCGAAAGGTTCGATGTCGCAGGCGAGTACCTCGTGGTCCGTTTCTGCGAGCTCGTCGAGGAGATTTCGTCCGACGAACCCGGAGGCCCCGAAGACAGCGATATCCATACCGGGTATGGCCCGGACCGACATTTAGGCGTGTCGGCATCACGTTACCGTCGCACACCGGACCACGGGCCGAAATCGAGTCACCGAAAGGG
>CAZEDI010000176.1:0-2283 GCA_964510865.1 uncultured Halobacteriales archaeon | reverse complement strand
CCGATGGGGATCGTTGACGACGAGCTCGCCGCCTTCGAGCTCCCGGCCTACGGCCAGTGTCAGGTCGAAGCCGACGTAAATGGAAACGTCCACCTCCATCTCGGGCCGTTTCGGGTCGAGTTCTCCAGAGCGGAGTTCCTGGACTTCGCCACCGTCGTCCTGGATGGACAAGGCCGACTCCACGAGGTGAAAGCCGAGGACGAGGAAGTGAAACCGACCCTTGAGGACGAGATTGTCGATGCAGTGTAACCAGCAGCAGCGGTTGGCTTTGACACGGCTCGTCAGCGTATTCGATTCGGACGACGTCGAGTTCGTCATACCCCGTGGACACGCGAACCTCCCGAATTCGTTCCCGGGCAGTGACCTCGACGTTTTCGTCGCGCCATCGTCGTACGACCGGGCGATGAGCGCTGTCGAGGACGCGGGCTTTACGGCCGGTGGTTCCCGCTGGAAGAATACGTTTGAGTTGATCGTCCGGGGGCTGGGCCAGCCGAACCGAGTGATCGCTTACGCGCTGGAGTCGCCGCGAGACCTGTTCGACTATGCCCAGCGTAAACTCCGCCCCGGTCGGCAGACGAGGCGCGGTCTTCGGGAGCGTCATTTCGTCGACAGCGGGATCGATGTCCACCTGTTCAACCACCTCGCGTATACTTCGCCGATGAACGGTGCGATGATTCGAGTCGATCCGACGGTCGAGACCGCGATGCTCGACCGTCGTCAACAGGGGCCGGTGGGGTGGGTCCCTTCACCACCAGACGAGCTCCTGCATCTGGTCTGTCGAGGCGTTTTCGATTATTCCGGGAGCTTCCCGGGGTACTACGTGAGGCGGTGTAACGACCTCGTTTCGACCCTCAGCGTCGACTCGAATGCCGAATCCCAGTTCAGAAAGCTGTTGGAACCCGTGTTCTTTAACGCGGCCCGGCTGGTCTACGACTACGTCCTCGAGAGGCGATACGACGCCATCCGGGGGGCCCTGTTCCGGTTCGCAGATTATTGAGTCGATGCGTCTTCAACGAACAGTTGCCATGAGTTGACCCTGGTAGCGGACTTCTAACAATGGCCGACCCGACTCAGACTGATGTGATGGCCGCGACATCAAACGGTGAGGTCGCGGTCCTCGTTCCGGGTCTTGCCGCTGGGAGCAGCGTCACAGCCGTGCGATCGCTCGGCCGCTCAGGATACCAGCCGATCGTCGTGACCACGGACCGAACGTTGCCGGTCTGCCGGTCGAGGTACTGTCGGGAGGTGTACGAGGTTCCCGACCCCGTAGACGACGTCGACGGGTATCGGGACGGCCTCGTGACCCTGGCTGCCCGGCAGGATGTCTCGACGGTAGTTCCGCTCCAGGAAGCTGATAGCTACGTCCTCGCTCGATATCGCGACCGATTTGCCGAGGAGATTTCCACCCCTTGGCCGGGGTTCGACACGGTCCGGCGAGTCCAGGACTGGCTCAACCTCCGAGAGGTGGCGGCGGACGCGAACGTTGCCGTCCCGAAAACGGCCCCGCTGGACGCGTGGGATGACTGGGAGCGTCCAGTGGTCGTGAAGGGGCGATTCTCTATCATCGAGACGGGCGGACGACTCTTTTCTCCGGGTGTCGAGTTCATCCCGGCGGGCATGGAGCCGGACGAGGACTCGCTCGTCTCGGCGATGAAACACGTCCCGATCGCCCAGTCGTTCATCCCTGGAGAGGAGTTCGGCTACTTTGCCCTATTCGACGACGGCGAGCCGGTCGCGTCGTTCCAGCACCGTCGGGTCCGAAGCTACACGTACGCGGGCGGTGCCTCGGTCTACCGGGAATCCGTAGCGGAACCGGCGCTAGAAGCGGCAGGTGAACGCCTGCTTCGCGAACTCGGCTGGCACGGCCCCGCCATGGTCGAGTTCAAGCGTGATGCGCGCGACGGGAGGTTCGTCCTGATCGAGATCAATCCGCGGTTCTGGGGATCGCTCGCCCTCCCTGTCCATGCCGGTGTGGATTTCCCGCGTCTGTTCGCGGCGCTGGCCGAGGATCGAGCCCTCGACAACTCGACTAGTTATTCGGTCGGAATCGGATCACATCTCGTCCGAGGGGAGTTCAGCTATCTCCATAGCGTCCTTCGGTACGACTATCCTCATATCGACCCACCCTCGCTCACCGCAGCCCTTTGGGCCGTGGGGACGTCAATCCTGCTCGATCCTCACTTCGACGTGCTGTCGATGGATGACCCACGGCCGTTCTTCGCGGACATCGGACGGGGAGTACGGGCACTCGGCCCGGTTATCCGGTCCGTTGCCAGCTCGAAG
>CAZEDI010000175.1:0-2327 GCA_964510865.1 uncultured Halobacteriales archaeon | reverse complement strand
CGAACACTGGACCACGCAACGGAGATGCCCGCCGGGCGGAACGAACTGTTCTCCTATATCCACCTCGACGACGCTGCGGTCGCGGCGCGGAAAGCCATCGAAGCAGACTTCTCCGGCCACGAAACGTTCTGGATCGTCGCCGACGATACGTCCATGCAAACCCCGAGCGCAGATCTCGCCGAGGAGTTCTTCCCCCACGCGGAGAGACGTAACGACCTGGAGGGAACGACCAGTCTCGTCGAGACGGACAAGGCACGACGCCTCATCGAGTGGCAACCGAAGCGGTCCTGGCGGGATGCCGAGTGATCGACCACGCGACTCCCTCGGCGCCTCAGTAGGCATCTGCCGCTCACACTAGGCGACAGCGAGAGCGAGAACTGTGGACCCGATCGAAGCCCGTTCGTATCGAATGGAGGTCAGATCGCCGGTTTCTGCGGGACTTATAGTCGTCCGGGTACCCCATACGCGCCATGCGAGTCACTGATTTCGAATTGTTCGAGGTACCACCGCGATCACTGTTGCTGAAGGTCGAAACTGACGAGGGCATCGTAGGATGGGGGGAACCGTCCCTCGAGGGCAGGGCACAGACCGCGGCGACGGCGGTCGAGGAGCTCATGGAGACGTATATCCTCGGGTCAGATCCGTTTCCGATCGAGCGGCTCTGGGAGAAGATGTACCGGAGCGGGTTCTACAGGGGCGGGCCGATCCTCCTCAGTGCCCTCTCCGGCATCGATCACGCCCTCTGGGACATCAAGGGCAAGGCGCTCGACGTCCCCGTGTACGAGCTCCTCGGCGGGGCTGCCCGCGACCGGATCCGCCTGTACGCGCACTTCGGCGGCACCACTGCCGAGGAGATGGCCGACGCCGCCAGTCGGCGGGTCGAGGAGGGATTCACCGCGATCAAGGGCGGGCCACGACTCAACTGGGAACACATCGAGACGCCGGCCGCGCTCGAGGAGGCCCGGGACCGAATCGGCGCGGTTCGTGAAGCGGTCGGCGACGAGATCGACATCATGCTCGACTTCCACGGCCGACCGTCGAAGGCACTCGCCGAACAACTCGTGGTCGCCCTCGAGGACTATGACCCGATGTTCTACGAGGAGTTGGTCGTCCCGGAGAAGAACCACACCCTCCCCGAGATTGCGAGCCACACGACGATCCCGATCGCGACCGGCGAACGGATGTTCACGCGCTGGGACTTCCGCTCGATCCTCGAAGACGGCGTCGTGGACGTCGTCCAACCGGACGTCGCACACGCCGGGGGCATTACCGAGACTCGAAAGATCGCGACGATGGCCGACACGTACGACGTCGCCGTCGCACCCCACTCGCCCCTCACTGCCGTCGCCCTCGCCGCATGCGTCCAGATCGACGCCTGCACCCCGAATGCCATTATCCAGGAACAGATCATCCACAACGAGGGCGTGCCGAACTACCTGGAAGACATGAGCGTATTCGACCACGACGACGAGGGATACATCGACCTCCCCGATGGGCCGGGCCTGGGAATCACGGTCGACGAGTCGTCCGTCCGTGAACTGGCGACGGAGAACGCGTGGGACGCGCCGGTGATGCACCACGACGACGGCAGCATCACCGAGTGGTGAATCACACCATCCTGGTTGGAATCGAAATCGAGACCAGTTGATTGTGGGATCAGTCGAAAACCGAGAGCCCTGTCTTGGAGTATCAGTGTCCTGGAGGGACGGTGATGGTCTCATCGAGACAGAGACTGTCCCCGGTAAGAACGACGTCACGGACGGTCAGGGACGTTTCGCTGCCGTGACCGATGGTCTACCAATCCTGGATGCTTCCGTCCGGGTTTCGCGGTCTGGGAAGGTGGCTACGTTCGTATGCATACTCCCGTGCCGCGTCGAGGTCGACCTCGATCCCCAATCCGGGCACGTCCGGAACGTCGACGGCACCCTCGCCGGGGACGTACTCGTGGCCACCGATGAACACGTCCTCGATCGCCTCGCCGTAGGTCCGAGCATGCTCCGTCAGCTCTTGTATCCCGAAGTTCGGGATGGAAACATCGACGTGAACGGTTGCGGCATGGCCGATCGGCGAGAGATCCGGTGGCCCGTGGAACGCGGTCCTGACGTAGTGATGTTCGCCGATCGCCGCGAGTTTCCGCGCGGGGGTGATCCCGCCGACGTGCGCCAGATCCACCCGAATGAAGTCCACGAGGTTCTCCTCGATGAGGGGGCGCATTTCCCAGGGATCGGTGTATAACTCCCCCATCGCTAGCGGCGTGGTAGACTGGCCTCGCAGGTACTCGAAGACGTCGGGGTTCTCCGGTCTGACGGGGTCCTCGAGGAAGAACA
>CAZEDI010000174.1:0-2433 GCA_964510865.1 uncultured Halobacteriales archaeon | reverse complement strand
TACGCGGACAAATCCGACATGTATCTCCGGGATGATCAGGGCGAGCTCTACGACGTCACGCCCCGCTGGCAGTACAACCAGCAACACGACCGGTTCGACGAGGAAGCTCGCGACGTCGTCTATCAGGCGCAGAACTACGGGTCCGAGACGTTCGGAGCCGATCAGACCAACGACAATTAGACACCATGAGCACGAACGATCCGACGAAACGGATTCTCAGCGAGTTCGGCGAGCCAGAGGAGTTCTTCGGGTTCGCGCTGGCGGACTTGAAGCTCCTGATTCCGACGCTGTTCGCCGGCATGATCGTCGTCGGCAACACACCCGCGACGCTCCGCGTCTTCGGGTGGGGTATCGCCGGTGGGATGTCCATCGGCATGGTCATCCTCATCTACGCGTCGCCAAGGCATCTCTCGACGGAGCGCTGGCTGAAGGCTCGTCTGGAACACCTCCTCCAGCCATCGGTACTCACGCTCTCGACGGACCGCGGCGTCGGGACTATCGTCGACTCGACAGACCTCCACCCGGACGTCGATGATCGGCGCGAAACCGCCAAACGAGGAACCATCAAGCAGGCCGCAGAGGCCCTTCCCAACGGATCCGGGACGGCTCGGACTCAGGACCTCGCGAACCTCGACCACTTCCACGTCGCCCATGGGGCCGGAGAGCGGGATGACGGCTACGTCTTCGGAGCGGTTCAGGTCCATCCGGCGAACATGGCCTTGGCGACCAAGGCCGATTGGGAGCACGCGGTAAACCGCCTGGGAAGCGTCGTCAACGGAATCGAGTTCCCCTTCCAGATCTACAGCACGGTAACGCCAGTCGATCCCGAGCGGATCACGCAGGGCTACCGCGAGCGGCTCGAGGACCGGACGACTGACCTCAACCCGGCGTTCCGCACACTCCTCAAAACCTACCGCGAAAAGCTTCCCCACGAGTTCGCCCGCCGGGGAACGAGCATCCGCGAATACTACGTTATCGTTTACGTCAGCGCGCTAGACGTCCATCGAGACCGCAATTCAGTGAACGAGACCGGCATCCTCGCGACCCTGGAAGACCTCTCCTACGTCGGCGGATTCGTGACGACGCTGCGAACGAGTCGGCGTGACGTGTCCCCGGAAGAACTCGAAGCGAAGCAGGTGGCCGAACTCGACCATCGGTTGACCACGATCGAGGAGGAGTTTGCTGGCCTGGACGACTGTACCACGACGCGCATCTCGACCGCGGAACTGGCGGCGCTACTCAAGGACTTCTGGGAGGCAGATTCCCGGGCGGACGATGACCCGCTACCGTCCGTCAGCACCACACCGGTGGTACGTAGCGACGCGGCCGATGTCGTGGATACGTCGTCGAGCTCGGGAGGTGGGGCGGAATGAAGCGTGACGCAAGGGCTGACGATGTTGACGGGACTCGTTCATCGATTGGCCTGCCAGGGTGGGTCATTGGCCTGACTGAGCGACTATCTATCTCCGTTCGCACAACGCTAGGAGGCGGTCTCGTCGTCCTCGGGGCCCTGCTGATACTTGGTGGAGTCGGGAGCCTTGGGTACAGCACCCAACTCGATCCTGCAGCAGCCCGGTATTGGTTCGCCATCGAAGCCTCGTACGTAATGGGTGCCCTCGGCATCCCGGTCGTCCTCGCCGGTACGACGGGTATCCTCTCCAGATCGAAACGGATGGCCCTTGCCGTGGGCATAGGGAGTGTAGGCTGTTTCGCCGCCGTCGCATTGTTTGCGGTGGCGTATTCCAGAGGTTGGGGACTGATCCCCTGGTCCACGAAACTCGTGCTTGCCGGGACGTATGGGCTGGGGTTTCTGCTGCTCGTCCTCTCCACAGGCGTCGCGTTCGGGTCCCGCTCTCACAAAGGCGACGAGCCAAGCCCTCCGGAAGCGGGATCGACCGAGACAGCGAACGACGAATCGGAAATCGGGAGGGACCAGAACGCCTCTGGAGTAATTGGATCCGAATCCGATCTCGAATCCATCGACGCTGACCTCTCTGGTCTCCACGCGGCACTGGTCTCGGCGCCGAGTGTCGTCCTCACGTCGAAGGCCGCCCAGGTCGGCGAGGACTGGGTGAAAACGCTGGTGATTGTGGATTTCCCGGATACGGCCGGCATCGGCATGCTCGACCGAGCGCTCACTCGTGTTCCCGACATCGACCTCGATTACAGCATCCACATCAGGCCGCGAGATCCCACGCGGACCATCGGGGAACTGAAGAAGAGCATCCGGGACCTGAAGGTCAAGCAGGCCGAGAAGGCCGAGCGGGGAGACGTCACGCAGATCGACACCGAGCAGACGCTCGAGGACCACCAGGCGATCTACTCTCAACTGGTCGGTGGCGCCCAGCAGATCTTCGATGTGAGCATCTATCTGACGATTCGCGGTGACGGGCAGGAGGCGGTCGAACAGGCGGCCGAACGGGTCACGCGAAA
>CAZEDI010000173.1:0-2437 GCA_964510865.1 uncultured Halobacteriales archaeon | reverse complement strand
TCGATGACCGTGGCCCCGTACGATCTCGCGATCTCGGGAGTTCGGTCGCTCGAACGGTCAACGCAGACCACCTCGGCTCGTCCCTCGGTCGCCTCGTCGACGGCAGTCAGAACGGAACCGACGGCTGCCTCCTCGTTGTACGTCCCCATCACGACGCTGACGTCGTCGAGGGTGTACGATCGAGAAGGCTCGGACCCCGATGTTCTGCTCGGCTCGGTCATCGTAGCGGAATAACCGTCCGACCGCCTTGTATCTTTAGGTTCACCTAAAACACGGGGCCATCCGACGCGTCGGAACCGCGAGCCGCCTCAACGCGACTGACGTCGTAACAGAGCCGGGTAATTTGAACTTGCTAGTAACGAGGAGATCGATAGACGCGGGCTGGTAGGAAGACCCTACTTCTGGAATGATGAGGAATTGTTTCGCGCAAGGATAGATCGTCGGTCGCGAGTTCGCCCACGACGACTCTGTTTGCCTCCATCAACCACCGTCGCCCCCCCGACGTAACCGCCATATCGGGGGCCCTCTTGGGTATAGCGACATGGAATTTATGCGGTCGGGGTACGACACGTGACGACGAGTTATCTCTAGCCGAAATAACGGTTAGATCAGCGAATACACGTTCGTCTCGTACACTTCGCGAACCTGGTCCCCCCAGTTGTGGGTGTAGGTGTCGATGACGTCGTCGGCGACGTCCCCGCGGAGATACTTCACGACCCCCCGGTCGCCGGTCCGGTCCCGGAGGTGAGTGGTGAAGAAGTGCCGGAAGTAGTGGGGAGTGACGTTCTCCTCGGCCCCGCCGCCGGGCCGATGCCAGCCACGGGATCGGGCGTGTTCCGTGACGACGGATCGGACCGCACTCGGGGTCACCCGCCGGCCCCACTCGGACGTGCTCACGAACAGCGGCTCGGCCGGGGACGTCGTGTCGGGGCGAACCGCGAGCCATCGCTTCAGGGTCGCCTTCAGCTCCGCGTCGACCGGGATGACCGTGGATCGCTCCCGCTTGTTCGAGGCCGTCCGGCGCTCGCCGTTGTACGTCGCCCCGCGCGACGGCTCGCTCGGGACGTAGAGGGAGTCGGGTCGGCCGTCGATCGCCGGACGGGGTTCGATGCCGTACGCCTCCGAGACGTCCCCGTCCTCGAGGTAGAGGTCCCGGAGGTCGAGGTTGCAGAGCTCCCCGACCCGGACCCCCGTCTTCAAGAGCGTCACGATCAGCGCCCGGTGCAGGGGGTGACGCACGTCGTCGACGAACGCACGCATCTCCGGGACGGTGATCTCCCGGCGGTCGGGGTCGGCGTCGATGGACTCGTCCATCTCCTCGACGACGAGAGCCATCGGGTTCGAATCGAGGGCGCCGACGCGAGTCATGTAGGAGAAGAACCGGTGGACGTAGGAGGCGTAGGTGGCCACCGTACTCGGGGCCGAGCCGGAGCGGACGTCGTGGACCCAGGCCATGCAGTCTCGCCGCGTTGCTGCCGGAACGTCGACGCCTCGCTTCTCCTCGAGGAACGTCGAGAACTCCCGGAGGACGCGCTCGTAGGCGTGTCTCGTCCGGTCGGTCCGACCGTGGTAGGTCATTTCCTCGACGAAGTACCCGACGTAGTCGTCGACGTCTCCGGTGGTCCGCTCAGTCGCCATCGCCGCCCTCCGCCATCGCGTAGTTCCCCTCCCGCGGACTGTGGCGGATCCGGTTCTCCTCCTGGAGCTCGACGAGCGCGGTTTCCAGCTCGCTCTCCAGATCGCCGGTCACCGACTCGACGAGGTCGGCCCACCCCAGAGGACCCTCCTCGCGCAGAATCTCGAGGATGGCCATCTTCAGGTCGTTACCCCCTGGATTGGACCCGGGAGAACCCACTTCCTCGGGGTCGTTCGTATCGCCGTCGAGGGCGAACCCCCGTCGTCCGGCCTGTACCATCGTCCTGACGAACTCGCTCTGGCTCATCCCGAGGTCCTCGGCGTGTTCGCGCCACCGATCCCGCTGGTAGTCCGGCACGTAGGTGCTGACGGCGACCCGCTCCGATTCATCCGTCATGGCCGGGCCTCCGACGGGTGTCTGCGGGCCGCACCATAGATTCGGTGATAAAGACCCTTATCGTCGTTTCCACTAGCGTAAAACGGACCAAACGAGTCGTTTATCGTTGTAATTTGGGTTTGCATTAGCTCTGTAACTAGAACCTATCGATAAAAATCTTTTGTCGGACTTCCCCGGCTTGACCGTCAATTCCGGGGGTGTAGCGGGCCAGGGCAAGGCCGCGTCCCGACGCGCCTCGGCGGGGGCCTCCGATATTCTCGTTCGACCTACCGGTTTCTCTCTTCGGTAAGCAGGAGCTCGGGACACTCGCTATTCATCCTCCTCGAACGAGTGGGGGGATCGTCCGTTTCTCGTTCCCGCAAGTGCGCTTGGGGAGACGGCAGCGTGGACCGTGGCGTCGATCCT
>CAZEDI010000172.1:0-2679 GCA_964510865.1 uncultured Halobacteriales archaeon | reverse complement strand
GCTGCTCGGGGTTCATCTCCCCGAGGCCCTTGAAGCGCTGGACCTGCGTCGGGTTACCATCACAGACCTCCTCGACGATCTCTTCGCGCTCGGCCTCGGTCATGGCGTCGTGTGTCTCGCCGCGGTAGCGGATACGGTAGAGCGGAGGCTTGGCGGCGTAGACGTAGCCCGCCTCGAGGAGCGGGCGCATGTGCCGGTAGAGGAACGTGAGCAGGAGGGTTCTGATGTGAGCGCCGTCGACGTCGGCGTCGGTATTATGACAGCAGAGTCCGCCGGTCCCAGCGACGAAGTTCTCGTCGTCCTCCACTGAGAAGTCGTAGACGTATTCTCCGGAGGGATCGACGTGCTCGACGTTCCGGACGGGGAGGGCAACGAGATCATCAGAAACCACCTGAAACTTGCGTGTGCCGGGGTGATCACGGCCGCCTTCCACTTTCTCTCCGATAGAGTCGGTCAAGGGGTGCTCGCTCCAGACATCCTGGATTCGTTCGAGGTCAGCGCGGGCCGAGACGGTGACCGTGTGGATGTCCGATCTCGTGATGATCCGACGGTTATCGATCACCGCGTCCGACCGATCGGCGGGGGTTGTGGTCGAACGTGAGGCCACGACGCCTTGGGCTGACAGCAGGTACATCAACCCGCTGGCGAGCGCCCGGGAACTCGTCGACCAGGTGATGTGGGCCTCGGTCGCCGTCCCATCACCTAGGTAATAGCCACGGAGGAACGCTCGTTGCAGCGGGGCCGATACGTTGAAAACGAGGTCGGGTATGCGTTTCTCACTCGCCGATGCCCCATCGAAGCCGATGACCTGCTCCCAGACGATGGCTGCGACACGATTGACGAGCTTTACCTCGTCGACCCTGTTCGAATACTGGCTATGTTTACCCCGGATGCCGAAGACGTGTTCGAACGCGTCGAGATAGTGCTCGATGAGCGCCTCGTTGTTTGCGCCCATCGCCAGCCTGACGCCGTTCCGGGGGGAACTCGATCCTTCGGCGGCGTAGAACCCACAGAGTTCGAGGAGAATTTCGTCGACCTCGATGAACCGATCGATCCCGTTCTCGGCGTAGTGCTCTGGCGTAAGGGTGACTTCGGCGTCCTCCGGGATGGTCTCCAGGTCTGCGGGTTCTAGGTCACTGACCCGGACGTATGGGCGGACGCGGTTGGCTGGAGCACCTGCGTACTGCTCGTTCCATCGTTGATCCAGGATCGAATCGCCGATCGAGACTGATTCCATGACAGCGCCACTGTCTGCCCCGACAGCCTCGCAATATCTCGTGAAGTTCGAGACCGAGGGCCGGTTAACCCCCCGTTCCCAGTGGGAGACGGTAATCGGCTGGGCAACCCCAACCTCCGCGCAGACCTCTGACTGGGTGAGGCCGGCGGATTTCCGGCGGTTCTTGAGTTTCGTGCGCACGTCCTCAGGGACGTCAACGCGTGGTGCTGCCCGTTCGGTTCCAGCATACTCCTCTCGTACCTGCTCGCGGAACATGGCTTCGATACCTGGACCGCGGGCGTACACCTCCGATTCGAGTTCGTCTGCCCGTGAGACGAGAGCATCGAGGAGGTCGATCGTATCGCCGTCCCGGTCACCGGCGAGCGGGAGCTGTCGGGGTGCGATTACTGCGTCTCCCGCGTTGATCTCGTCGCCGTAGGCGAGTTCGATGTCGCCGTCCCGGAGGACGAAGACGCTGTGGGCTCCGGTTACCTTGACGTTGCGACCGTACGCTGTGGAGAGTTCGTACAACGGCTCGTCAATTTTGTGTCGAATGACCTGGTCTATCGCAGCAAATTTGGTCCGGTGGTCGTCCCGACCGAAGCAGAGGACTTCGTATTCCTCGTACCCCTTGCCGTCTGCTTCGATAACCTCGTCGATGAACGGGCCGATCTCGACGAATCGGGTCTGACCCGACTCGTCACGGACGAAGGTGTGTTCTTCTCCGTCGACGCTCATCAGCACGATTTTCTCGTATCGAGCACCCGATAGATCGAATTCGTCCCCGATGCCCGTGCCGATGGCCTGGATCATCGCCCGGATCTCCTCGTTCTCGAGGATGCGGTCGAGGCGGTGCTTCTCGACGTTCAGAATCTTTCCACGAATTGGGAGGACAGCCTGGAAATGGCGGTCCCTCGCCTGTTTTGCACTGTTGTGGACGAAGACCCCGGCATCGAGGGCGAAGTTGTGAGTTCCGGGGACTTCGAGGTCGTACACGTCAGCTGATTGTTCCAGTATTTCAACGGACGCTACGGCGATATCCAGCGACTGGATCTGACCGCCATCGGCGACCGCTTTACCTGGGGTTTCGACGATGTGCGGGGAGTACGTGTTGAGATACTCACCCGGGACGAGGTTCTGTGCTTCGCGGTACGTCCCGTCCCTGAGCATGAACTCGTGGTCGGGAGTGCACTTGATCCTACGTCCATTGTCCAGCGTCACCTGAACGAGTTCCGCATCCTGTTTCGTTCGTCGCGGATGCTTGATTTCCGCGATCCCGATACGCCCGTCTTTCATGACAGTGTAGCAATAGTGCGTTTCCCCCGACTCGTGCTCTTCGACCAACTTTTCGAACGAGATCGAACGTCCAGAGGCTAGCGCGATTTCCGTCTCTCCGACAAAGCAGCCCCCAGCGCTGTCACCTTCCACGATGAACAGCTCCGACTCGGCCGGCTCTCTCGTCT
>CAZEDI010000171.1:0-2856 GCA_964510865.1 uncultured Halobacteriales archaeon | reverse complement strand
CCGCGTGGTCCCAGGGCCCGATGACGAGTCGCTGGTGCTCGCGAGCATGGTCGCTTCCCTCCTCAGCGATGGCTCCGTAGATGTCAAGGTGGCCACGCAAAAACAGGTCGAACCACCCCGCAACGTGGAGGATGGGTACATCGATCCGGTCGGCCCGGGCAGTCACGTCGATCTCTTCCCAGTAGCTGTCGTACGAGGGGTGTTCTAGCCACTCACGCCAGTACGGTGCCGCCCGGTCGTTACCCGGGAGGTCGATAACCGGCAAATATTCAGCAGCCTCGGAGGGGTACTCGTACGCCGCTGACAGTGCATCCCGGGCGTCCCCGGTCTCTTCGTGTCGGTCGAGGGTGTCCCACCCCAGTCCAAGTATCCAGTGGAGGTTGAATCCGAGCTCGAATGCGCCGCCGCTGTAAGTCCAGCCATCGTGATAGTCACCGCCTGTGAGGTACGCAATCGCCGTTTCGAGGTGAGGCGGATCAGCGATGACGGTCTGCCAGGTCGTGACGCCCATATACGAGGACCCGTAGATGCCGACTTTGCCGTTGCTCCACGGCTGATCGGCTGCCCACTCGACGGTGTCGTAGCCGTCATCGGCTTCGTTTACGAACGGTTCCCATTCCCCGTCGGATTCGAAGCGTCCCCGAGTATCTTGGACGACTACCGCGTAACCTCGGTTGACCGCGTCGAGTGGGTTGAACAATAGGCTCCCGACGTACCAGGCAAAGGATTTGTCGTATGGGATTCGGTGAACCAACGTCGGGCACCCACCCTCGTCCGGAGGCCGGTAGATGTCCGTGGCCAGTTCTATCCCATCGCGCATCTCCACACCGATGTTCCGTTCGACGATAACGTCGCGCATGACTTCATCCATACGTGCAAGTTCCAAAAAATACTATCGGTCAGAATGTAACACCCTTCCTCACTCTCCTTCAAGCCTACCAGAAGTTTCGCGTGAAGACGTCTTCTCGCTTTCGACATCTCTTAATCGGATTTTATCTCGTGCGATTGACCTTCTGGGTCCCAAGTCCAAAATTGGTTTGGACCCGGCCTTACCTCCATCGGATCAAGGAGTGATTCTTCAGAGGGTTCTGCGGTAATATGTCTGATGAGAGAACGAGTATATGATTTCAGACAGCTAGGTAGCGTTGCTTGATCTCCTCATTCTGCTGGAGCTCCGCACTCTCGCCCTGCACCTGTATCTCTCCCTCATCTATGATGTAGCCGTAGTCGCTGATGTCTAACGCGAGGTTTGCGTTTTGTTCCACGAGAAGTATCGCGACTCCTTCGCCGTTGATGCGGACTAGGATGTCTCGAAGCTTCTCTACCAGCGTCGGCATCAGTCCCTCTGTCGGCTCGTCGACCAGCAGGAGATCTGGATCGGATAGCAGCGCACGGCCGATGGCCAGCATCTGTTGTTCACCGCCCGAGAGCGTTCCGGCTCGCTGTCCCAATCGTTCCTTCAGTCGAGGGAAATAGTCGTAGATGTTCTCCAGACCCCCCTCGACGTCCTGGATGTCGTGCCCAAGGTGGCCGATACGGAGATTCTCCTTCACCGTCAGGTCCGCGAAGATGCGACGATCTTCGGGGATGAAGGCGATGCCCTGTTTCGAGGTCTCGTCCGGTGAGAACGTCGTGATGTCCTCATTGCGGAACGTAATGGTCCCGGATTGGGGATGGACAAATCCCATAATAGAGTTGAGTGTGGTCGTCTTACCAGCGCCGTTCCGCCCGATTAGTGTCACGAATCCCTCCTCCGGGACCGACAACGAAACGCCGTGCAGCACGTGACTCTTGCCATAAAACGAGTCGATCGAATCTACGTCAAGCAACGTCATGCCTGTCCTCCTTCGAGGTACACCCGACGAACCTCCGCGTCGTTTCTAATCTCGCGGGGAGTCCCATCTGCGAGTATCTGTCCATTGTGCAATACTACGATTCGTTCGGCCACTTCCATGACAACGCTCATCTTGTGCTCGACGAGAATTATCGTGATTTCTTCGGCGAGTTCCTTGATCAGGCCAATGATTTCACGGGTCTCTTCGGAACTCATTCCGCTGGACGGTTCGTCGAGCAGGAGGAGTTCGGGGTCTCGCCCGAGCGCGATAGCCAACTCGAGAGTGCGTCGTTCACCGTGACTCAGGTTTTCCGCCTTCGCTTCAGCCTTCTCCATGAGTCCGACCCGATTCAGGATAGCTTGCGCCTCCTCTTTTATCTCGGTCAACTCCTCTGTGTCCGTCCAGAAATCATATATCTTCTCACCGGCCTGGACCGAGACGCGGACGTTCTCCAGCACCGAAAGCCCTTCGAAAATATTAGTCACTTGGTAAGAACGAATCATCCCACGCTGTGCGATTTGCTCGGGTAAATCACCGGTGATATCCTCACCCTTGTAATGTATTGTTCCCGCTGTTGGTTTCAATTTCCCGGTCAGAAGGTTGAAGAACGTCGTCTTACCTGCACCGTTTGGCCCAATAATCGCGTGTAGCGTCCCTTCGTCGAACGACACATCTACGTCGTCAACAGCCATCACTGACGCGAAGCGTTTTGTGAGCCCCTCCGTTTCTAACAACGTCTGTCCCATCGAGTTTTCATATCCTTCGGCTCTATATATTCTTTTGGCACACGTTGTCCGGCTTACTGTCGTCGGAAGTTCGAGGCCCGGATTCGATGAGTCACTCAAAAACCCGCTCTCCCGAACTCAGGGTCGTAGGGCCCGTAGACGGGAGGCTTAGATCGAACGTACGGGAGTTATCCGGGCAGGTGTTGAATAACATCGTCGGCGATCGTCTCGATAGACCGTCTCACCGTGTCGGCTTTCATCCCTGAATACTGGACTCGGAAGATCAGCTTCCGCAT
>CAZEDI010000170.1:0-2867 GCA_964510865.1 uncultured Halobacteriales archaeon | reverse complement strand
GAACACGGCCTCGATGTCGTGACCGTCGAAATCCTCACGGATGCGGTCTTTCCGGAGATACGACTCCCCCTTGCCGCCCGTGACCCACTCGTAGAGTTCACGGTCGCTGATGGTCTCGGGGTCGAATTTGAGGTAGTCGTGGTACGCATCGGGAATCGCCGCGCGGATGGAGTCGACGGTGCGGCGGTCCGTCGCCGTCGACTGCCAGTATTCGGCGACCGACTTGCCGAGGTACCGGGAGCCGCTGTGGATCACGAGCCAGTAGTCCTCCGCGTCCCGAGTCCGGGCGAACTCCACGAAGTGGTTGCCGCCACCGAGCGTGCCCGCGCTCTTGATGACGTGGCCCACCCCCTGGCGCTGGTCGGCCAGGACGCGCTCACACAGCGATCTGAAGTAGTCACCATCGTAGCCGTCGAAGTCGAACTCGAGGGAGTCAATACGCTCGCCAAAGCGTGCCTCGAAGGCGTCACTGAACCGCTCGAACACTGCGTTGGCCCGCTCGAACGGGAACTCGTCGACGAGATGGACGGCGTCGTCGTAGTCGTGGACCGACCGCCCCATCGGGACGGCCTCGCGGACGCGGCGCTCGCGCTCGGCGTCGGACAGCGGGAGTTCGTCGCCGAGGTTCGTCGCGGCCATCCCACAGCCGACGTCGACTCCCACGATGTTGGGGACGATGCGGTCGGCAAGCGGCATCGTGAATCCGACGGGCGCCCCCGCGCCCCAGTGGGCGTCGGGCATGACCCGGACGGGTTCCGTGAACGCCGGATGGTCGATGAGTGTCTGAATCTGGTTCAGACACCCCTCCTCGACGAGTGACTCGTCCTCGACCATCACGCGCGCTGTCGTGTGCGTGCCCGTCAACTCGATGGGCATCGGAATGAGATGGTAGGTGAGCGCGCGATTTGAAGCCCTCGGTGATGTGTCACGCCCACCCAGCCTGTGCTGCAGGCAACCACGGAGGCCAGCGACACCCCTCGGGAACGGGTATTCGACGAGGGAGCCTCACGTCGAGAACCGATAGAAGCTCCTCAGGGGTCGGGAACGCGTCTGTGGGTCACCGAGCCGGAACTATCCTCTGACCTGACCCCGGAATTCTGATTGCCTCGTCTGGGGTGTTCTCGATAGAGCGTGGTAGAGATCGCAGTATCTCGGCGGGTAGATTTCTTTCCAGAACCACACCAGATATCACCGTCTCAGCTATCGTTTTCCACACACCTGGGATGGGCGAACTCGTGCAGGGAAGTGAGTCGCTATCCCCGTGACGAGATCAAAATTCAACGGCGCCGATCCAGAGCTCGTCGCCACAGCGTTGACAGTCGAAGGTCTGGTAATAATCTGTACAGCGACTGTGGAGCCCGCACCCACACTCCCGACACTGGATCGTTTCGTCGTTGGTGATTCTCTCCAGACAGGTGGGGCAGGTGCGTCCGAGTTTCATGGTTTGCTATGTGTTAGCAGATAACATAACGATGTTGGTGTGGGCGGCGCTGGTGAATGTTCCCACGATGGGCGTATCCTCCGGTAGTGACCCTGTCAAAATCCCCCGCCCCAGACAGCAGGTGTGACACTCCCTCCGTCCGTCGTGTGGCGAGCCGTCTATTCACCGCTCGTCACACCGACTGGATTTTCCGGGGGCGCCGGATTTGCCCGGCTTCGAGCGCATCGAGGCCGTCAGCCACGGTATACACCGTCTCACTGGCTGAAGACGGGTAGACGGCCTGGAGCGCGTCATCGATATAGATAGCCAGGCACAGGATGGGCACTTCGATCACTTCACGCGTCGTCTCAGAGACGAGTGATGTGAGTTCTCGGCGGCGGAACCCTGGTTTGAGGCTGTGGCCGTTGTTCGCGGCCCACGCTTCGAATTCGTGCACCGTCTCCAGCGCATCGGTGGCGGCCACGATCGAATCCTCGTCTGGGGAAGTGCTCATTGATCTCCCCCAGACCGAGACGCTGTACTCGCGGATCGTTCCCGCATCTTTGAACGCCTGTAATCTGGAAATCACCTCGTCCTGCCAGTCGTGAACGTCAAGGGGCGTGAGGTCACGCACCCGTAAATCAACGGTTGGTGCGTGTTGTGTGGTACCATGATCCATGGATTGTACCTAGGTTGCACAGGAGCCCTCCTAAACGTTTGTTCTCGGTTCTCGACATGGGTCCAGGACAGCAACCCTCTCGCGTCCTCTTCCTACTCCTGTTGCATACTCGTTCAGATGGCTGGACAGCTCTTCGTGACCGCACGCTCCGTCTCGCGCCATCTGCTCAGCCCGGCTCGGTCGCTTCCAGATCCGACTCGACTGGAAGCTCATCGATCAACACGACGGCCTCGCCGTCGAGGAGCAGCTCGTCGGTTTCATCGTATACGCAGGTAGTGAGTCGATATTTCTCCCCGCCCAGATCCTCGACGATCTCACAGTCCACCGTCAGCGTGTCACCAATCCGAGCCGGCGCGAGGAAGTCCACGTCCTGCGAGAGATAGATCGTCATTCCGGGAAGGCGGGCCAGAGCGGCGCTCACCAGCCCGGAGAGGAGCGTCCCATGTACGATGCGGTCCTCGAAGCGCGTTCGCTCGGCAAACTCATCGTCGAGATGCAGGCGATTGGCGTCACCGCTGATTCCCGCAAACTGTCGCACGTCCGCGTCCGTGATCTGTTTCGTGAACGTGACTCGATCGCCAACGCCGAGTTCCTCGTGGACGTCGGTCGAGCGGTCGAACGACCAGTCGCTCTCCGTGTAAGCGACTTCGGGAACCGCGGCCGCTCGGCGGCCATCACCCGTATCGGTGGGTGTCGGTCCGCCAACTGATGCCACAACGGCGCGATTGGCCTCGAGCAGACTGCTAACGAGGAGTTCCGAACTCTTGA
>CAZEDI010000169.1:0-2980 GCA_964510865.1 uncultured Halobacteriales archaeon | reverse complement strand
AGGAGGTGCGCGTGCGTCTTCTCGTCGAACGCGCCCCAGTACGTGTGGACGACGACGTCAGCGGCTGTTGCATTCGCCACCTGATCGATCGCATCGCTAGCGCGTTCCTGCAGGTCCTCCGGTGGAGCATCGGTCACCAACGATGGTTCCAAGACGAACAGCGTCTCGTGCGCGGGAAACGCGTCCACCTCGCCAGCAATGAAGTCACCGAGTGCGCCGAGGAACGCGTCGTCATCGCCGTAGTGCTCGTCCGTGGCCAAGTCGTAAAGCGAGTACGGGCCGGGAACGACGGCCTGGAGCTCCTCGGTGTGTCGACGTGCGGACTCGAGTTCGGCGGCGATATCGCCGTCAAAGGTGAGGTTGCCCTCGACTACCGGCTCCCGGTAGAAGTTGTTGTTGTCGTAGTACCGGACGAGCCCTCGCGTATCGACGTTGTCGTGGACCGCAAGTGGGTGAGCGAGCATGTCGTCCCACCGACACTGGCCCTCGACGACTCGATCGAGACCGGCGTCGGCTTGGGTCTCGAGTATGTCCGCCCGAATTTCGTCGTAGACCGCCGTGATGTCGGGACCTTCATCGCCGTCGATCAGATCGTGTTTCTGATGTCCTTTCAGGTCAGAGAGATCGTCCTTTGCGTCGTCCGGGAGTGGAAATAGCCCCGGTGTCGTCGTCACGTATTCTGCCATACTCCTCCCTTCGTAATGAGGCAGTTTAATATTTACTACTCACTCTCATGTCCGTGAGTAATTCAAACGGGGGATCTGTCAGGGGGACGACGGTGACACGGATCATCGGACGAGTTTCAACACCGTGAGGGTCTCCCCGGGAAAGGAGACATCCTGGATCGCCACAGCCGCAAATCCGTGACAGTCCGCGTGCTCGACGACCGCATCCACGCCGGTGAGTGTGCTTACCAGCAGGAACGCCACGCCATCGGGGCCGAGTACTCGTCCGAGGTCGTCGAGAAATCGTTCGATCGTTTCGCGCCCGGTCTCCCCGCCCGTAACTGCCACCTCGAACCAGTCATCCCACGACATATCCGGGTCTCGGGGAAGATACGGTGGATTGAACATGACGACATCGGCCACATCCCCTCGAAACGGCCCGAGGAGGTCGCCCCGAACGACCGGGAGGCCGGCTTCACTGGCCTTGCGACATGCGTGGGGATTCAGATCCGTTCCGACGACGGTTGCGCCGGTTCGCTCATGAACAGTCACTCCAACGTAGCCAGAGCCGGTACCGACGTCGAGCACGAGGTCGGATGCATCGACGTGATCGAGAACCGCGTCGGCGAGGAGGGAGGAATCCTCTGCCGGCTCGTATACCTGTGTATCCACTCGATCACTACCAGATCCAGGCATCACTCCCCCTGATCGCCTGTGGTCCTCTCGCCATCCCGGACATCGTCCGTTGGAGGGGCGATATCATCGCTATCGTCCGGGTGTTCGTCCCCCTCGATTGCTCCCTGGCCATCGCTCCGTGGCATTGTCGTAGGCGTCTCCACCTCCTGTGGTGCCAGTCGGAATCCCCCTTCCTCGACCCGTCCCATGAGTTCCCGCTGGGGGAAGGGAATCTTGATTCCTTCCCGATCGAACGCCTGTTTCACGGATTGGACGACTGCGGTCTGTGCCCGCCAGCGACGCCGCGAGGAGGGCTTGTCGATCCAGAACCGCAAGCCGAGCGTGATCGCGGAATTACTGAATTCCTTTAAGACGACCTGTGGCTGGGGAACCGCAAGCACGTCGTCGACCTCGCGCATCGCTTCCGTGGCGGCGTCTCGGGCTACGTCGAGATCGGTACCATAGTCGACGCCCACCTCGACCCTGATGCGCAAGCGGCCCTTGCGAGTACGGTTAATGATCTCGTTCGACTCGACCATGTCGTTCGGGATCATTGCATATTCGCCGTCGAACGTCTGGATTCGAGTGTTCACGATCGAGATCTCAGTAACGATTCCCTCGCGATCACCGATCTGGACCCAGTCACCGATTTCGAACGGGCGGGCAAACATCAGCACGAACCCAGCGAGAAGTGACCCGAGGGTCTGTTGGGCGGCGAGGCCGATGACGATACCAAGCACACCGGCGCCAACGAGGAGACCGCCGATGTTGACCTCCCAAATCCCCAGGATCACCAAGAAGACGAGGATGTAGAGTGAAACCTGTGTGGAGCGAAAGAGTAATTCCGTCTGGTGCCGCGTGAGCGCCGTCGTGTCCTCCGTGAGGTCATACACGAAGTCTTTGACGACATCGGTAAACACGTAGATGCCAACGAGGAGCAGTACACTGAACGCCGCTCGGGTTGCAACCTCGGCAGGATTTCCCCCCGCAAAGTTCGAGAGCGCATCGATTTGCGCGAGGTCGTTTGACCAGATTGCGAGGATAGCGTACGTTATTGCCAAGCCGGACGCGACGACAAAGAAGGCGATCCCTGCATCAACCCGCTCCAGTCGATCCTCGTCCCCGAACCAGCGTCGAGCACGCTTTGCGAGCCAGACACCGGTGGCGAAGAGCCCGATGAGCAGGCCCGTAACGATGCTTTGTTCTACCAGACCGAGTTGTTCGATGACCACCGTGGCGATGGCGAGTGCGACGAAGAGAACGACCGTCGCGAGGACGGCCAGTCCGGCCTCACGGAGGCTGGGCCTGGAAATTCGGAGATACGACCAGGGTAGTTCGTATCGTTCGAGATACAGAAAGACGACGGCGACCAGTCCCGCGCCCTGTGCGGCGAGGGCGACGGCGCTTCGCTCCGGCGAATCCGGGGGCAACGAGACGACCGGGTCAATGAGCGAGATCGTGACGATGCTGAACAGAAACCCGACGACAAGCCCCGCGAGGGCGAGTACGGCCGCCCCTCCGACGGCGAGGGCGGGCGACGCTCGGTCGGTCGAATGACTCATCGCCGGGGCTAAGGGTGCGTGGTTAATTAACCTTGTCAGTTGGGTGTCGGCCACCCGTCTGACGTGTTTTTATGCGTG
>CAZEDI010000168.1:0-3027 GCA_964510865.1 uncultured Halobacteriales archaeon | reverse complement strand
TCCCCGGTGGAGAGGGGATCAGCCCGATTTGGCTCCCTCTCCTCCCCGAACTCCGAGGGCATACGGCGTACGTGATGGACCGACCGGGCGGTGGTCTCAGCGATGGATTCGATTTCCGGATGATCCCGTTACGAAGAGCTGCCGTCAGTTCGACCTCGGGCCTGTTCGACCACTTCGATCTTGATCCGTCTCCAGTGATCGGGAACTCGATGGGCGGCCTCTGGAGCCTCCGGTTTGCCCTCGAACATCCCGAGCGCGTCTCGAGAATGGCCTTCTTGGGCTGTCCCGCGGTGTATCCGGGAACGAGCGCACCGTTTCCGATGCGGCTCGGATCGATTTCCGTCTTGAGCGGAATTATCGCCGAACGGATGATGTAGCCAAACTCCGCGGAGGACGTTCTTGGGGCCGTAGAGTTCCTCGGACATCCGGACGAGACAGTGCAACGACTCCCCGAAGAACTGACCGACGTGTGGTATCGGATGGACAACCTACCACATTACAAGCAGACGTGGGTGGGCATCCTCCAGGGCGTGCTCCGTCTCCGGGGAGCTAACCCAGAGGCGGCGTTCACGACCGATGATCTGGAGGCCATCACTTCCCCGGTCCAACTCATCTGGGGGAGCGACGATCCATTCGGGAGCGTCGAGGTGGGTCGGCAGAGGGCCGATCACTTCCCGGACTCTGAGTTTCACGAGGTGGGCGTCGGACACCTCCCGTGGCTGGACGAGCCGGAGATCTGTGGCGAGTTGTTGCGGGCGTTTCTCGAACGGTAGTTAACGTACCTCGGCTGTTGGAACGCAGGTCAGGTCGGGACGGATCCAGACCGGACGGCCTCAAATGAGTCGGCGTCGAGGATCCCGGTGAACTGGACATCGCCCTTGAGGGTCGTCCCCCGGATGGCCTCGATGTTCCCGTAGGCGACGCCCGTCGCGATCGTCCTTATCCGATCGGACCGCCCGAAGAGTTCTGCCGGTCAGTGGATATGCGCGGTGTGGTCGGACTGGGGCGGCGTGATCACCCAGGCGTCGTCCAGCCGTGCGAGGTCGAAGTCGAACTTTTCGACCTGGAGCCAGTCCAGGGTCCCGTCCAGGGTTTCTGCCACCTCGAGATTCGCCAGGAGCGCTCGAACTCCGAGGCAACCACGGGCCCCTTCCCGGTCGTCTCATACCGCTTGCCGACCCGTTCGATCCACTCACGGTCCCCGAAGTCCGACAGGGCCCGGCTGAGTGTGAACCGTGAGATATCCGTCAGCTTCTTGAGCTCGTTCCTGGTCCGGGGGTCCTGTTCGAGCCTCCTGAGCACCTCGACGCGGCTCTGCGACCGAGCGAAAAACTCGTCGTCGGGCGATGAGTACATGTGTATGGTAATGGTTAGCAAGGCCATAAAGGCTCTAGCGAAACCCGAGAACGCCGGGTTCCCCGCAATCGTGATCAGGAATCCGGGGGACTGTGTGACCCGGCTATTTCTCTTCTGGCGGTAGACCCCGCGATCTCGCGGCCGTGTCTCTCGAAGATCGAGGGGCACGCGCTTCACGTCGGCCTCGTCTTCAGGGTCGATGAGTCCGAGTCCACGGAGGAGGACTCGGCGGGTCACACAGGCAGTTGGGTGCGGATTATTTTGGCCACGATCGGGGCACTGCGGAGGAACGTGCCGAGAGTTGAGCGGTATTCCATGTCCAGTGCCTGCTGTATCCGCTCTTCGGCGTTCTCGAAGACGGGTTCACCGTGTCCCACGAGGAGCCGGTCTACAGCGAGCCCGTCAAGCACCTCACGTGGCGGCGCCAGGCGAGCCGGAGGAAACAGCTCGACACGGCCCTTCTGGGCAGCGAATAGAGCGGTCATGAACGTGTCGCTGACAGCGAGTGTCCGTCGCTCTGGGTGGTAGAGTCCGGCCTCTTGCCAGAAGCCATCCTTGAGGTTGAGTACGGTGAACCCGGTGTCAGCGAGTTTATCCGTGAACTCGATGACGGGAGCGTCGAAATCCTTCGCCTTCTCCTCGAACCACGCCGGCAGGTGGATCGACACGTCATGGCGAGCAGCGAGTCGGTCGGCATGCCGGTGGTGTTCACTTCCGAGAACAACCACACCCGCAACCGTCCCAAGCTCCGCTAATTCATCGTCGAGATCCTGCGCGTCGAGTGGATCCACGAGCCACACGTCGTCATTCACGATCAGGGCATGGCTCGCTCGTTGCATCTGGGCCTCGGGATGGGCCATCCATGTAATTCCATGCTCCCACCGTTTGATGACCGTTACCTCCTCGGCAGGTGTCGTGATTCTGAACGGCATTGTCGGGTAGCTACGGATCGAGAGTCCGTCCGGATCGATCGGTTCATGGCTGTTCCTCGGTCTCGCTGTCAAGCGGTGGTCCGACCATCTCGATCCCGTACTCTTCAAGGATCGGCAGCAGTGCTTCGATGTCGGACTCATCCGCGACGGGGCCGCGCTCGCCCGTTTCCTGTAGATAGTGCCAGTGGTTACCCGGCGTGTAGATGAACAGCACGCGAGCGAGGTCGGCACCCGAATTTCGGTAGGTGTGGGGGAGCCCGCGGGGCGCCATGGCGTAGGCCCCCGACCCCAGCACGTGGCGCTCCTCACCCAGCTTGACGGTCACCTCGCCCTCGATCACGTGCATCGCTTCATCGTTTTCGTGGTGGACATGCAGCGGCGTAACGCCCGGACCTGGTGGAATCGTTATCTCTACCATGTCGTACTGGCCGTTAGTTTCCTCGCCGGTGGCGCGAACGACGACGTCCTCCGCGGCTGGCGACTGGAACGATACCTTTCCCCTTTCCTCGACGACGCGTGGATCACCACTCATTGTACCACATCACGGCCGCTACTGCGCTACCTGTGGTTATAATGATACGTCGCGAAAGGTTTTCACGACATGAAACACCCGGCCCCCGGTGGTATCAGTGCGCCTGCCCCTCGACCGAGATCGGTCTTGCACGATTCCGATAGCGCTCGAGCGTATCTGCGACGGCCGACCGTACTGTCTCGTCGTTCGACTCCACGATGGCACACG
>CAZEDI010000167.1:0-3122 GCA_964510865.1 uncultured Halobacteriales archaeon | reverse complement strand
TCGACGCTCCGGCAACCGATGTCGTCCGGTTCGGCGCCGACGAGATCCTCGACGCAGTGCTGCCGTGATCCGAGCGATACCCGCATTGTGCACAGCGGAGCGCTCTCGAAACCTGTTTCCGCTTGAGGGTATCAGCAAGCACCAGTCCACTAGTAGGGTGGCCACCGGATCATCATAGTTTCGCTGCGCCGATTCTGCGGGTGAACTGGATCGTCTGCGACACTGTGGACGTTCACGGGTCTCCAGTTTGAATTCGGTCCTGAGCGCCCTAGTATGGACTCCGAACGTGGACCGACGATCGTTGGCCATACCGGGCCGAAAGGCCCGACGTCCGTCGAACGGGCTACCACTCGACGACTATCGAAGACCGTCACGATTGCGTCGTCGAGCACGGTGATCGCTCGTTTGAAGTTGTCGGAATCTACACAAGACAGCGGGAGCGGCCTCCTTGGAGACGAGTCACAACCAATCTATTCCACCTACATATTTCACCGAACGACATCGTCGATCGGGACAGATTCTGGGTGTGTATCTCGATTCCGTCAGAATACGGAGCTCAGTCTTTGGAGTCGATCCGGTGGCGAGCTAATCGAACGCCCTTTCGAGGGCGCCCGCTGCCAATGACACGATCGTCTTGATTCTCGTTTTCTGAAGGTTCCTGTCGCTGAAGTGAGCTCCCAGGTCCTCGCGAAGCGTTCGCTCGCTCCCGGGGAAGTCGTACGTGTGACGCGCGAGTCTACCCTCCGGACATCGAGTCGTGACGACGAGTGGAACTCCATTGGCCTTGAGTTCACGAAGCGGTTCGATGATCGTCTCTGGAACGTGGCCGGCCCCCGTCGCCGCTAGGCATAACGCCTCGCTATCGGCAGCTCCCTCTATCTGGGAGATCGGCATGTCGGCGGTGACGGTCACCGCGGGAACGTCGTTCGTCAGCGAATCGGGATCCGGTTCGAACGTGGGGTCGGGATCGATCGGGCTCCGGCGCCAAGTCACTCGGTCCTCATCGATGATACCGAGAGGACCGAACTCGGGGGTGCGGAAGGTATCGACGTTCATCGAGTGCATTTTCGTGACCGAGCGCGCTTCGTGAATTCGATCGTTGAACGTGACGAGCGTTCCGAACTCGGCAGCGGTCGATGCAACCGCCGTTCGCACGCTGTTGAGGAGATTGATCGGTCCGTCCGGGCTCGGGAGGGACGGGTTACGCATCGCGCCTGTGAAGACGACCGTTGTTGCTCCGTCGTAGCACAGGTCCACGAAGTACGAGGTCTCCTCTAGGATGTCCGTCCCTTGCGTTACCACCACCCCCTCTATCCCGGATTCAGCGTCGTACTCGCGGACCACGTCCACGAGTTCGTACATTAGTTCGACGGTGAAATGCGGGCTCGGGACGTTCGAGAAATCGTGTGTCCGGATCTCCGCGACGTCCTCCAATCCCGGGACTGATTCTACGAGGTCCTCGCTGCTCAGTTCCGGACTGGCGTCACCTCCCGCGTCTTCCGACGACGCGATCGTTCCTCCAGTGGACAGTATTACCACCGCCATGACGGCGAATCACCTTCTTCACACTTAACCGTCCGCCCCCGGGCGCCGAGTCGACTCCCCCTTCCCGAACGTCACTTCCCCCTGTTGGCCGTCAGTTGATTCGGAGTAGTGAGGTGTCTTCGCTAGGCCTTCGTCGATTCAAGTGATACCCGCTATAGACGTAGCCTCTCTGTTGCTTTCGGGCAGCTAGCGAGTGGATGACTCGTGTTCCAACGGGCTGATTTACTTTCATACGCGGGGGATCCGATTCACCAGGTACATCCCTGGATCAGGTGATCGGTTCCGGTGTCACGACCTCGGCGATCCCGAAGTTCTCCCGGACCGTCGTGACCTCGATCGTCACCTGGTCTCCCACGCCCGCCTCGGGGACGAACACGACGTAGCCGGGGCCGACCCGGGCGATGCCGACCCCCTGTTCGCCGACGTACTCCACCGCCACGTCCAGCTGGTCGCCCGACTGACCGGCGGCTCGTCCGTCGGCGATCTGTGCCGATTACTCGACGGGGTGTCCGCTTCCGGTCCGCTGGTCGCTTCGAGTCCCACCAGTAGGGCGACCTGGTACGCCCCGCCGACCGACAACGTACCGAGATCCAGTTCCCGATCGGGGAGTCGGATACCCCCGGAGCCGTCCTGCTCGTCGATCCGGGTCGAAAAAAATCGTCAACCGACCCTCCTGGAGCGGCATCGCCAGAACACCTGCATCACCCTTTATTCCTGAACTGGATGAACACGTCCCAACAGAGGACCCTGGTGATCGGGGTAAAATACCGCATAGAATTAGCGATTTCGAGCACTTCTATGGGACACATCGCCAGCGTACCGTGGGGAAGGGGTCAGTCGTCCCTGGTTGCCCGACCCGATCTTTCGTTGAACTGGTAGATCTCGGGATATCCCTTGATCTCCTTGGGTTCCGGGTCCTTGTACGTCATTACCTTGCTGGTCCGTTTGCCGAGCTGGACCAGCGACTCCGCAAGCACCGCCCCGGCCCCGACGCTGTCGACGACGGGCACCGGCAGCTCCTCTTCCAGCCGCTCGGCCAGGCCACCCATCCCAGCACAGCCGAGACAGATCGCTTCGGCGCCGTCCTCTTCGATGGCGGCCCGGCTAACTTCCAAAAGTCCAGTGAACGTGGTGTCGCGTTCGTGTTCGGTGTCTAGCACGGATAGATCGGTACAACGGACCGAGGCACATTGGGACTCCAACCCTGCCTTCTCGACGGCGGCGTAGATGAAACTCTCCGCCCGTGGGAGGATGGTCGCGACCGAGAACTTATCACCGAGCATATTGGCGACGTACATCGAACCCTCGGCGATGCCCACGACGGGCTTGTCGGTCACCTCGCGGCAGGCTTCCAGTCCTGGGTCGCCCCAGCAGGCGATGACGAAGGCGTCGAACGCGTCTTCGTCCTTCAGGATCTCTTCGAGCGACCCCGGGACCGAGAGGTAGTCGTCGTAGTAGGACTCGATGCTCACGGGCCCCTTGTCGGGCGAGACGGCGACGACCTCCGTGTCGTCGTGGGTGTATCGATCGCCCTGGCGCCCGATGTTCTCCGTCATCTCGAGCGTCGTATTCGGGTT
>CAZEDI010000166.1:0-3193 GCA_964510865.1 uncultured Halobacteriales archaeon | reverse complement strand
ATGATGCCGCGGCCAGCATCGTTGGGATAGGCTTTGGCGACCTCGAGTCGGGTCTCGTTCATGATTCTCCGGATCGCTGTTGCGACCGTTGGGGCAGCAGCCCGTGCCGTAGCGGCCACCCGCTGCCTTGGTGGCGCCCAGCGACGAATCGGCGTGTCATTTGCTGACATGCGGAGGTTGGTACTGGTGGATGTTAGACATACCGGCTGGGGGAGAGTATTCAGACCGTGACCGTCGCGATTCGGACGGACGGGTTGGAAACGGATGGCTAAACCCGAGTGGCTTCATGGCAGTGGGGGTCGAACACTCGGTACAGATGACTGAGACCGGACGGATCACGCTCGTGCCGAGCGTTCACGTTTCGACACGTCATCGCCGCCGCGTCCGGGAGACGATCCGTGAGGCTGACCCCGATCTCGTCGCGGTTGAACTCGACGAGCGCCGGTTCGAGCGGCTCGAACGGGGTGCGCAGCAGGATCTATGGGCGCTGGCTCGAGACATGCCGCCAGCGAGCTCCGTGACTTATGCCGCCCTACAGTCGATCCAGCGGACCGTCGTCCGGCTGTCCGGGCTCGACCCCGGGGAGACCGACATGGTCGCCGGTATCGAGACCGCCGCCGAACTGGACACCGAGATCGCCCTCATCGATGAACCGATCGAGGAGATCTTCGCCGATCTCGCGACCCGGGTTGGTCTGTCGACGATCCCGAAGCTACTGCTGGGGTCGCAGGTGATGGGATTGGATGACCCTGCCCAACCGTTCGAACAACTGCCGTCGATTCACGAAATCGAGAGCGGCGACGACGTACAGCCGCTAATCGAACAGATGGAGCGGTGTGTCCCCGAAATCAAGGAGGTGTTGATCGACCAGCGCGACCGAGCGATGGCGTATCGGCTTCACCAACTCCGTCGGAGTGGCCATCACGTCGTCGCGGTCATCGGTGTGGCCCACCACAACGGTGTTCAACGTTTTCTCGCCGAGCTCGACAGGGAGGACACCGGCGCTCCTGACATCGACGTTCCCGTTCAAGCGACGGCCCGTGATGTCACTCGCATTCCGATCACGTGATCTAGGTAGGCAAATGGCGGTAGATCGGGTCATCGATCCATTCGAGTTTGGGGGACCTTCCCATTTCCCTTCCGAGTGACAAACGCCCGGGGATCCCTGTCATAGCCGCGTTTGTTAAAGATTGTCATTGCAGGAGATTGGTCGGTAAGGAGAGGGATCTAACGAACATGCTACTGGATATCCGTTACCTCGATGACCGATGTCGTCCCCGAGACCTTCGTCTATACAGCACCTCCAGCACCCGACGGTGAAGCTCGGGGACACAATGGCCTCGAAGAGTTTATGCGTCAATTTACATCCGCGTTCCTTAATTTCAATCTGAAATCGTCGAATCGCTCAGTAGCGGGAATACTGAGATCCCTACAGCTGCGAGAGCGCGTTGTCAGGATACCCGGCTCGTCTCCGTGCCGTCTGCCGCTCCGTCTCGGTCAGCCGATATGCAGGCAACTCCTCCTCCAGCGAACCGAGCGCCGCCCGACGCTCTTGGTGATCGTCGAGAAAGTCCGCAATCCGCTCTGCCGCTACCTCTTTGAGTTCACCACTCAACAGCGACCCCTCACGGTATGCGGCTGCGAGCTGTTCAATCCGTTCGTCGCGCTCCTCAAAGAAGTAGTACAAGAAGAGGAACGGGACATCTACCTCCGGGTTTCCACCTTTCGCTCGATGTTCGTCGATGCTCGTCTGTCCACCAGAATAGGCATGTGTGCGGATTTTCTCGAAGACTGTTTCTCGGTCGTCCGAGAGGAGGATACTCGGGGCGTCGTCGGACGAACTCATCTTCCCCGGTCCGGCGAGACTCGGGAGAAACTTCGATAGCAACGCCCCGGGCTTGCGCACGTCGTACCGTCGCTTCGCAGCGATGTCACGACAGACGCGTACGTGTGGGTCCTGATCGATTGCAATTGGCACGAGCGTCGGGTGACGACCTTCAACAAGTTGTGGGAGGAGTAGATGGGTGGCTTGGACAGCGGGATAGAACGACAGACCGATGTTCTCAGGTTCTCCGTACGTCGCATCTACTGTCGATTGGGTCACTTCCTGCGCGAGGGCGGTGGCGAGTGGATATACCACGTCGGCGTCTGCCGTATCGACGATGATTCGAGTGCGATCGGGGTCGAAGCCGACGGCGAGGAGATCACGGAGGTTCTGCCGAGTAAATTCGCTGATCTCGGCCAGCGATTTGTTCGCGAGGAAATACTTCTCATCGTCGGAGAATGGGAGGTAAACGAGTGTTCCGGTTTGTTCTTGGAGGTATTTTGCGAAATAGAAGGGGAAGATATGGCCGATGTGCATCGGCCCGGAGGGGCCGCGTCCGGTCACAATTGAATGCGGTTCGTTGCTATTCGCGGCCTCGAGGAATGGGTCGACATCTCGTTCGGCATAGAACACGTCTCGACGGACGAGCGGATGGCTGGGAGTGGGGAAACGTGTTTTCTGTTCAGGAGTCAGGCGGTCGGCTCCGAATTGGTCGAGGAGTTCGTCGTAGATGATGTCGCCTTCGACGCCGTAGGGTGTGACGGTGAAGGTGTCTTCTGCTGGCATTGGTGTTGTTGGTGGGGTCGTCACTCGAAGTGCGGTACAGTGAAGAAGTGAGTGAGCATCGCGGTGGTGTCCACCGGGTGAGGCCCTCAGACCCTATGCCGCGATACTGTCCACTTCCCGTGACGCATGCCACCTCCAGCAATTGGCGTGGGAAGTGAACTTCATACGTTGACTATAGGGGATTTCAAATAAATACCCTCTGCTTCACGCGCCATGATTGCTCTGATGCTGTATCTATGTCTGTGATTCAGCGCCTGCTGAATACACGACCTGTATCTTCCAAGGTATAGTTCATATTCAAGAGGTTGTCAGCATTATCTGATGGATACAACGCTCGAGTTTCGCAGTTGTAATCCGTATTAACCCCTTGGTCCACCTTCACACGAGCGGTCAGCACGAATCCAGAGAACCAGACCCTCACGACCCATCGGAGACGACAAGTAGTAACACCGATCACCTCCTACTCTTCGTTTCCTGGGACTGTATCGTCCTCCACGTCGCCAGCGCGTTGCTCCACATCGACGCTATATTCCGACAGGATATCCCGGCCGAGCAACACCGGATACTCCATGTGGCTGCGGT
>CAZEDI010000165.1:0-3199 GCA_964510865.1 uncultured Halobacteriales archaeon | reverse complement strand
TGCAGTCGCTATTCTTGACACTGCTGAGTGGAATCATTCTCCTCATCTCGGTCGTGGTCTCCATCAACTCGCTCACAGTCTCCCAAGAGCTGACACCGATCGGGAATCAGCAGGATCGAATCCGCAACTCCTGGGATTTCAAGGACGAGACCGCGGACATCGTCGGCGATGATGCCGCCCCGTCCGAACCGGACGAGTTCCTGCGTCGGATCACGGCAGCCATCATCACGGACCTCGAGGAGCTCACGGCGGGCGGAGAAGGTGATCTGGTCGAGGCCGATACAGAGGTCCGCGAGTACGCGGAGGACGCGATCGACTACCTCCAGCAGCTGGAGGAGTTCCTCGAGGGGCAGGGGTATGGAAGTCTCGACACGCGGCTGTTCGGGCCGCAGTGCGACCCGACCTCTCATCTCGAGGAAGCTCGGCGGTTAAGTAGGCGGTTAGAAACCTCGGAACGTGTCGGGAAGACGCTCGAGGAAGTCGTCGTCGCCTTCAAGTATTTCATCACGTCACGGGAGTATTTCAAGACGATTTACTACAAGCGCGAGTTTTCACGACTCTCCCACGACCTCCTCTATACGGGGATCCCATCGATCCTGGTGATAACATATGTCGTGTTGGCGATCAACGCCGACGTGTTCCCCGGCTCGACGGCAACGATATCCAATCTCGTGTTGTTTCTCAGTTTCGCCTATGGCGTCGCGTTGCTCCCGTTCTTCATCCTTACATCCTACATTCTCCGGGCTGCGGTCATCGCCGAGGAGACCGTGACTGCCGGCGCGTTCAATGTCGAGTGAGGAGTCGCTGCGGTCACGCGAGAACCCCGGTATTACGTTCGCTCGGTGTCCATCGCACTGGTCACGTAGCGAGGTGGTCGACGGAGGACGAACTCCTCGATGAACGAGACAACCACGGCCACTGCCTGGACAGCGATATAGGGCCACAGAAGTAGAGGCGCACCGTATTCGCGAACGTCGTGTCTGTATCCGTCCTTCGCATCGAGCGCAAACGTCGCATACGCCGAAATGATGGGCGTGAGAAGGACGAGTCCCCAGAGCCAGCCAGCGATGGAAGCCGGAATGATGCCGTTCCACGCGACGACAACGAGTGGCGCCGCACAGACGAGGACAGGGAGCACTACGAGGACGCCGAGAGTCAAAGCGAAATCAGCACGCGCCCGGAGTGAAGGAGGGCCGGACAGGAGAGTTGTATCGAGGTACCGCCGAGCGATTTGCATGCCGCCCCGGGCCCACCGCTTTCGCTGGTTCCACCACGCGGAGAACCCTGCCGGGTTGATCTCCCGTGTGACGATGCCGGGGTCGACCCGGACTCCGTCGCCCGCTCGCTGGAGGCAGTAGGCCATGTCGAGATCTTCGAGGAGAATCGACTCATCGAATTCACCTACTCGTTCGAGTGTACCCGCACGGAAGAACGCCTGGCCGCCCGTAAAGATCCTGAACCCGCCAAGCCGATCTCGAGCAACGAACTCGGTCCGTTCGATAATGCTCCGCTCGACTGTGGCACAGAGGGCGATGAGGGATGCATCCGGGTTTCTCCCGAGACACCGACCCTTGACACACGAGACGGACTCGTCCTCGAACCATCGAACCGCACGATGGACCGCGCCGGGCTCGAGTTGCTGATCCGCATCGAGGACGCCGATGATTTCACCGGTGGCGGCCGAGAGCGCGTGATTCGTCGCACTCGCCTTCCCGCCCGGGGACGCGGTGCGTTCCATGGCGGTGACACGAGCATCGTCCGCTGCTGCAGCGGTTGCTATCGCTGCCGTCGCGTCTGTCGAGTCCGCCTCGTAGCCGACGATCACCTCTAGCCGGTCATCAGGGTAGTCAACGTTCCTACACGCCTCGATCGTGTCGGACAGGACGTCCGCTTCGTTGTAGGCAGTGACGACGAGGCTAACCGGTGGAAGGTCCGTTCGTAGATCGGTAGGAGGATCACGTGGAACTGTCGCGACCACTACCGAAACCAGGATCCGAATTGCTCCGATTACTCCCACCACGAGGAGGACCGTCCCAACGACGTGCGCATAGACCGGAACGACGAGTCCCGGGAGACTGAGCGCTACGGTGAGCAGTACTGCAACGATCCCTGTCGCGAAACTCCCCGTCGAGATGGACGTCTCTTCGGGGGTGACAGTGTCCACCCGAGCAAAAGACACGCATCGAGGAAAAATCGCCTGCAGGCATTATGAAAATCATCTCCGATAATGCGGGTCGGATTTCGGCTGACCCGGGGTATTGTGTGACGTCGATAGTGCTCGGTAACTCTCTTGCCAAGTCGGATGACAGTATCAGTACTGCCAGGGAGCGCAATCCCGTCCACTCACGTCGAATCCCTGAATGCGGAATAAATCGCGTTTGCCCGGGTCGGGCCGATACCGTCGACTGTCATCAGTTCCTCCGGCGACGACGCGACGATGTCCGCGACTGTCGGATATGCCTCGAAGAGTCGATCGGCGGTCTCCGGTCCAATCCCCTCGATACACCCGTACATTCGCTTCGGAATCGGTGCGTCCAGGGTGGTGACCGAGCCTGGCGGGAGCACGGGCGTCGACGGATCCTCCACGTGTTTTCGGCCGAGTCGAACGGCAAGGTCAACGAGTCGTGGGAGATCAGAACACGGGATGACGGGTGTTTCGAACCGAGCCGTAATCGAGGCCACTGACCCCCGAACAGCGGCCGCAGGGACCCGTTCGTCACCGTCCGCTGGTAACTCGTCTTCGAGAAGAACGTACGGGTGGGCAAACGCCTCATTCAGCCGACGCACCTGGTCGTAGAGATCGGGAGTGCTCCGCCCCAGGAGCGTGCTCGCATAATCACGGAGGGTCTTTCGCTCGATACCGACCTCACCGATGACGATATCGCCAGCATCTAGCCTGTGGATTTCGATGGTGTCGACATCCGTGTGTGTCCGGACTGCATCGACGACGATGGTGGGCTCCCTGTCGTCGACGACGACCGCGACGGCCATATGTCACCTCGTATTCGGCGACGAACGGCAAAGAGTCCGACGCTGAGAGCACTACTCCTCCCCTGGGGTGTTCTCAGTGTTTCTCGCTCGTACCCGCCAGCACTAGGTGTTCTTCCCGTATTCGTGCTCGATCACTGTCTCCCCCCTCGTCGGTGACGGAATGCTAGCGGAAGCCTCGCCGTTCACGGCGGGGTTCAAGCGCTAGGCA
>CAZEDI010000164.1:2896-3223 GCA_964510865.1 uncultured Halobacteriales archaeon | reverse complement strand
ACGTCACGAAGAGGGAAAACAGCATGACTCCGGCGATTACGATGACCGAGAAGGCCACGGTGACCATGATGCTAAAGTGGTATCGCGAGTTCGAGAGGAGGTCGACGTAGTTTTCCAGCCCAACAAACACGTCAGGCCGCCCGAACGACGCGTCGAAAAAGGCGAGTCGGAAGGCGAGGACAGCCGGGTAGTAAAGGAAGACGAGAGAGACGAGGATAGTCGGCAGTAACAGTAACAGGGCTTCCCGCCGATCCTCGAAAACCTCTCTCGTTGCCATGAGCGTGGGGGTGTGTTAGCCGTAGAACGATTCGAACTCCTCTTCCACGT
>CAZEDI010000164.1:0-2886 GCA_964510865.1 uncultured Halobacteriales archaeon | reverse complement strand
CGGTGACGATCTGGTCGATTCCTTCGTCGACGGAGACGAGTTCCTCGAAGATTTCAACCGACGTGTCCTGGATGGTCGTCTGGACGTATCTGGCGGGACCGACGAGCATCCGGCTCGTTGCCGGATGATCGGCATCGGCGTTCTGCAGCTGTTCAAGGGCGGTGCCGTACATCGGGTATTCGTCGTACCATCCCTCCTCTTCGAGTTCCTCGACCCCGGTCTGTCTGATCGGATAGTAGCCGGTGCCCTTGTGCCATGCCTTCTGGGACTCCACGCTCGCGAAGTATTCGAGGAACTGGCCGATGTCATCGCGTCTGTCTTCAGGCAATCCCTCCGGGGCGAAGAAGGACGCTCCGCCGATCACCGGTCCGACCCGCTCGTCGCTGAGCGACGGGTGCGGGGCGTTGTCGACCTCGAACCCCGCTTCCTCGGATTCGGCGATCGCGGACTCGACGAAGGCGGTGGACGTGATGAGCATGGCCGACGTTTCGCTGATGAACGTCGAGGTGGCTTCGCCCCACGCTTCGATCCCGGGGTTACTCCAGAGGCCGTCCTGCGTCATATCCCGCCACCACTCGAACATGGTACGGCCCGTCTCGGTGTCCATATTCACCGTCGTCGGATCACCCCCATGACCATTCTCCGCGTCGACCAGCGTCTGGCCGTCGAGCGAGAAGAAGTGCTCGGGGACCCAGACGTGGTTGGGCCAGGTGATGCCGTAATCGACGACTCCCGCCTCGTCGACGAGAGTCTCCGACGCGTCCCGAACCTCCTGGACGGTCGTCGGCGGAGTGTCCGGGTCGAGGCCCGCTTCCTCGAACTTCGACCGGTTGTAGTACATGATGGCGTTCGAGTTGTTGAACGGCATCGACGCGAGGACGCCATCCACTTCGAAGAAGTCCGTCACGTTCGGCAAGAAATCGTCGACCGGGAAGTCGTCGGGAAGCATGTTCTCGACGGGTTCGTACCGGTCCGTCGCGATGATCTGACCAGCGAACAGGCTGTCGATCTGGGCGAGATCGGGCACCTCACCGGAATCGAACGCTGCCAGCGTGTTCGTCAGGACGTTCTCGTAGGAGTCCTGGAACTCCATGGAGACCTCGATGTCCGTCTCGGCCTCGAAGTCCTCCCCGATTTGATTCAAGGTCTCGCCGAGACCGCCTCCCATCGCGTGCCAGACCGTCAACTCGTCCCCGACAGGATTGACCGATTCGTCGCCACCAAGACAACCGGATATTCCACCGACCGCCCCCGCACTCAAGGCGAGTCCGGTGCTTTTCAGAAAGGTTCGACGCGACTGAACTGTCCGTCGGCCACGGTTCTTCTGAACCATGTGTGGCAGTTCTGATGGGGATTCTAAATACGTTACGGCTACCATGAATGTCGTTCAGAGACATGGGACTCGTTTGTCGGGTCGGTGGGTGATCGTTCGTTCGGTCTCCCCGGCACGGGTTTTCCGACACGAACCCGGTAAGCTTGCTTCGGGACGAGGGCCCGCCGAGCCAAACCGACGCCCCCGGCCGGAGGCGATTCCCCTGCTCCTGCGAGCGGACCCGTCTCGACCCCGAACGTGAACCCGTCGTTTGCTTCCTGGCCGTCCACAGACTATCGCTCGCTGACCGCAAAATACGTCAAGGGTGCGGTCCCTGCACCGATAGCGATGGACATCGACGAGCAACCACGGCTCGAGTCACACGACTTCATGACCAACAGGCCTGTTGGCATATGGAATCCCGAGGTCGGCTGTCGACGGGCCGCGGACGAGCCACGTGAGGACCGCTCGGCCACGACGGAGGCCGGTAGTGCCAACGGTTGCCCGTCTCGGCGGAACCCTCGCGAGGAAATACCCTGGGCTGCCGTGAGGTCATCGAACGATGTCTGACACCGGCCCTCGAGTGATCGCCCACGCCGGGTTCGCAGGAATCGCACCCGAGAACTCGCTCGGCGCGTTTCGGGCCATCGCCGATGGCACCCATCCGGCGGAGATGGTCGAGATCGACGTGATGCCCTGTGCAGATGGCACGCCAGTCGTCTTTCACGACGACCATCTTGACGCAGTGGATGGGAGCAGAGGTATCACTGACGTAGCTGGCGTCGTGTGGGAAACCCCCCTGGAAGAGGTGGTGACAGCCCGAATACTCGACACCGAGGAGACGGTTCCGACGCTGGAGGACGCTCTGGATACCCTGGTACCGACGGTGGGCGTGAACATCGAACTGAAAAATCCGGGAACGTTCGACGTCCGACCCGGTGAGGCACTGAACCCGGCTCAGATCGATCGTCGACGGGAACGGTGGGACCCGTTCGTCGAGCGGGTCATCGATGTCATCGACGGAACCGGAGGGGACTTCCTGCTGTCCTCATTCCATGAACCGGCCCTCGCTGCGGTTCGGGATAGGGCCCCCGAGATGCCGCTGGGCACGCTCGTCGGGACCTCGGCCGAGGACTCGGTTTCCGTTACGGAGCGATATGACTGCACGGCGATTCACCCGACGGTGGAAGCGATCGTACCCCGGATCGCTGTCGACGCCTCGGAACAGCCGGATCCGTCGCCAGAGGTCGACGTGTTGGCCCGAGCGGATGACCTTGGATGTGACGTCAACGTCTGGACTGTCCGGACGTGGCACGAGGCCGATCGGCTTTCGGCCGCCGGGGTCGATGGGCTTATCGCGGACTATCCGAACCTCCGACGATGGACGTGATTCGCGGGCCGCCGCCCCGTGTCGCCTGATTCTCGTCTCAATGTGACGGTCCTCGTCAGCTGGCTCTCGGGGACCGTTCTTGGCGGTACCGCCCCGCCTGGCTGAGTCTGTCTCCCCTGCTGTGAGTGCCGACCGTCCGGCCCGTCACGTCTCCCCCGGAGGACTCCCTCCCCGAGCACAGCTC
>CAZEDI010000163.1:0-3272 GCA_964510865.1 uncultured Halobacteriales archaeon | reverse complement strand
AAGCAAGCGTGTGAGCCACGTTGTGAGCGAGATCGACACGCCCTCTCGGATATTCTGGTGTTAGAGCGATCACTCTTCGGTGATTCGCCGCCGTGAATCGGCCATCCGTGTACCCTCACGGAGCGAACGGCGTCAGCCGTGAGCGAGTAGGGTGGGAGAAAGTCACTTAGGGGATGGCTTCGGTGTGGCTGGCATGAAGGTGCTCTGTATCGCCGCCCATCCCGATGACGAAGTACTCGGCGTCGGGGGGACGCTCGCGAAACACGCTTCGGAGGGGGACGCGGTGGAGGTCATGTTGCTGAGTGACGGCGAAATGGCCCGTCACACGACGGTCACACCGGACGTTCAGGATCGGCGGGAGGAACGACGTCAAGAGGCGCAGGATGCAGCGGACGTCCTCGGGGTTTCGGGGATCGAGATTCACGACTACTGGGGAAACCAGCTCGACGACGTGGCCCTCATCGAGATCGTCCGTGACATCGAAACGAAAATCGAGGCGTTTCGTCCGGATGTGATCTATACGCACCACTACGGCGACCTCAATATCGATCACGAACTCATCGCTCGGGCCGTTCGTACGGCCACGCGCCCGGACGAGGACTCGACCGTCGACCGGCTCCTCTCGTTCGAAACCCCGTCGGCCACCGAGTGGGCGATGCCGACGGCCGACACTGCGTTCCAGCCGACGGTGTTCGTCGACATCGACGAGCATCTCGAGCGAAAGATGCAGGCGTTCGACGTCTACAGCAGCGAGAGCCGCGACCGTCCACATCCCCGCAACGAGGCGAGCATCCGGGACAACGCGAGGCTGTGGGGTGACAAAAGTGGATTGTCCGCAGCCGAACCGTTCGAGTTGCTCCTCCAGCGCCGTCGGTGAGAGGGGACTCCGTCGGGAGTCAGCTGATCGATCCGACTTCGACTGTTTATATATCCCATAGTGAAGGTCCTCCGCCCCCGAGTGACGGGCAGATGGGACGGATCGTCTCGGGGCATCAACCCCAGTACTACCCGCCGTTGCATTACTTCGCACGGGTGCAACAGGCAGACGTCTTCTTTCTCTACGACGACGTCCAGTTTTCCCGGGGATCGCTCCAACACCGCGTCTCCATCCGCGACGGGAGCCGGGACTGGTTGACGATCCCGGTCCGAAACACCGGGATCGACACCGCGATCACCGACGCGCGAATCGACATGGCGACCCCGTGGCCTGCACGCCACATCAGCGCGCTCGTCGAACAGTATGGCGAGGACGCGCGGGAGCTGGCGCCGTTTTACGAACGCCTCTGTCCGCCCGTCGTCGATCCCGAGGCCCTCCGTGAGACTCCCGATCGGTTCGATACGGCGGAACGGGGCCGACTCGAGGAGTGGGGACGGCTGGACGAGAAGTGGCGTGCCCACCGAACAAAGCTGCGAGCACTCCAGCAGACGAAATATCGCCTTGCAGCCGAGATCGGTCGACGGAAACGGGTGGATCCGACTGCGGCGATCGACGAGCTGATCGCGGCTGCCGAAGCCATCACGGCTACACTCGAGCGCGCCGAGAACACATCCCGAGCAGTGCAAACCCGTCGTGACAGGGCGCTCTTGGACATTTCACGGGCCGTCGATGGCTCCACGGCAATCGACGAACTCCCGATGGCAAAGCGGTGGGAACTTGCCCTCGATCCCGTGGAGTGGATGGGTGACGTGAAACTGGTCGACCTCACGATCCCGTTGCTCGAGGACCTGTTCCGGCGGCTCGAAATCACGACGACGATCGTCCGGTCCAGCGAGCTTCCTGTCGAACGGGCGGACGACCCCTCCGAATATCTGGCCCGGCTGACCGAGCACCTCGGTGGAGATCGGTTTCTCTCCGGCGGCGTCGGCTACGCGGCCTATTTGGACGAAGCCCCGTTCGAGGCCCGCGGGCTGGAGGTCACCGTCCAGGACTGGACGCCGACGTGGGACGAGGGAGACGTCTGTGTCCTCGACGTGTTGTACGGAGCCGAGGATCCCTCACACCACATCCGTTGATCACCACTCCTGGGCGGGGCATTGGTCGCCACCAATGTCAATAAGCAATGCTTAATTATATTATCAGGATTGTTTATATTCGTTCACAGTGTACTCTCTTCCATGCCAAGAACCATGGAGGACGAATTACAGGGGTTGGTCGCGTACAATATCGGACGGGCCAAGGATTTCGCACACCGGATCAACAAGATCGGTGACGTCGACGCGGACGCGTTGACCACACAGGATCCGATCGATACGGAGGGGGTCACCCTGTCGTTGAACGGCTATCTCGGAACGATCAACCTCGCGGTGGACGTCATCCGAACCCAGAGTCGCAACACCTTGAGCGACGTCACCGGGATCGACGCCCACGACCATCTCCAGGAGTTTTTCGCCACCCACCGGAGTTCGTCGATCGAGATCCGGAGTAGCCTCGCCGATGTCGATCCCGACATGACGGACACGGTGATCATCGTTCCGAACATCGATACCAAACGCGGGCGATTCCACTTCAACCTCGCCCGACTTCCCGACCCGGTCACAGACCACTACGCAGACGACTCCTACGAGGCCTACGTTGACACCGACCGGTGTCCTTCCGTGCCGCTCTCGGAACTGTGTCTCGAGTACGCGAACAGCGTGATGCAGTGGGAAAGTGAAACGTTGTCACCAGCGCGGGAGTCGCTCCCGTCCTCGCCCTGACGCTCGCTTGCGTTCGTGTCAGAGAACGTGGAGTGTCCGTCGACTCCCGGTCTTCCGGTCCGGATGGCCTGTCTCGTGCTAGATCGTGTGACTCGCTCGAGATCACGCTCTGAGGTTTTCCGTGGTCTACAGGTGGTCGAGGCGAATGCTAGGGGACTTGCCCCCGAGGCGGTTCACAAGACGGTGGGTTGGCAAGACGACGTCTGTGGCACTGATGGGATGAAAGCCTGCTACGTCCCCAGGGCACGGAGGAAGACTGGGGTGGCAAAGGCTGACAACTAGACAGCGCGATGAAACATCATATCCGGGCTCTACAGACTGACTCGGATGACGGTTCGAGGTGGCGTATAGCTTCGAGCAGGCGACCCAGCATCGGCGCCCGCCTGAGCGGTTTGTGGGCTGAGGGCCACGCGGTCGGTTGTCGTCGCTACGAGGTGCTACGACGGTCCATCACTGCGCTTCGACTGCCTCCCGGCTGATCGTTTGGTCACGGCGTGTGTGCTCTGAGCTACTCAGTACACTGACGCAGACGGAAAGAGTCGAGGGAAGGTGAGGTCGACTCTGTCGCCGTCCTC
>CAZEDI010000162.1:0-3279 GCA_964510865.1 uncultured Halobacteriales archaeon | reverse complement strand
ACGATCTCGGTCGTCGGTTCGGCGAAGTCGAACGCGTGGTAGGCCCAGACGCCGAGTCCGCCGCCGGCGACGAGCAACACGACGCTGATCGTACTCCAGACGAGCACCTGGCCGGTCGGCCGGTTTCCGGTTCCGGGCACGTACGGCCAGTCGTTCGTGTAGGAGTGGTCCGACCCCGGACGGTCGGTGTGGGCCATCCACGCCGTCCAGAGCGCGAAGTCGGCGATCCGCTCGGCCTGGTCGGGCGAGTCGACGAACCCCGACGGGATCCCCCGCTCGGGGGCGCCCCCGTAGTACCGGTCGACGTACCGATCGCGGATCCGGCGGTGGGCGTAGGTCTCAGCCGCGGAGTATCGGGCGACCTCTCCCTCGGGGGCGTCGGCGTCGAGTTCCCGTTCGACCCGTTCCTCGACGACGGCCTGCCCGTCGGCGTCGAGCGCCTCGAAGGACTCGGCCCCGCGCCCTCGGGCGTAGTACTCGCGCATGAACTCGGCCTTCAGGTCCAGGGCGTCCGCCGTGAGATCGACCCCGAAGTACGACCCGTTCCCGAGAACCGATCCGTGGTTCATGAGGCCGTTGGCCTGGAACGCCTTCTTGCCCGCGCGCACCTGCTCGTCGGTGACGACGGTCTCCCCCTCGGGGCCCCGAATCTCGTCGGGGATCGGCGGCGCACGCTCGCGAGAGATCCACGCCCCCAGCGTCATCGCGACGAGGTTGGCGACGAACAGCGCGACGAGCGCCCGCGCCCCGGTCCGCTCGGAGCCCAGCGCGGAGCGAAGCGACGTGAGGTCGAGACCATCCGCTCCGGTCTCCAGTAGGAGGGTGGAGAGCAGTTCGAGGACGACGCGTTCGGTCGGCGGACTCCCGCCGCCCGCGTCGCCCACGCCCGTCAGGGCCGATACGAGCTCCGGGAACGAGCGACCGACGGACCGATCGCCCGCCCCGTCCTCCGAGAGGAGGGTCATCGCCGCGAGCGCCATCGCGGCGGTCGGTTGAACGGATCCCTCGTGTTCGTTCGCCCCGGTCGGCTGTCCGCTCTCCGAACGCGCCAACCCCTCGGACAGTGCGCGTTCGACCCCGTGTCCGACCTTCATGGCGTCCTGCTGGAGGACGTCGTCGAGCGCCCGGTGGAGGGGCAGATCCCCCTCGAGGTCGAGCTCAGCCCGAAGGTTGGATCGAACGTCGGTGAGAACGTGACCGATCGAGGGATCCGCGCCGGCCTCCGGCTCTGGATCCGTCGGCCGTTCGGCACCGAGTCGCTCGAGCACCTGGTCCGGATCCACGTCGAGCTGCGCGACTAGCTCGTCTCGAATCGCTTCGCGCGTCCGTTCGTTCAGACGAGCCCCGTCCAGATCGTATCGTCGAAGGAACGCCTCGAGCGCGCGATCGGAGGGATCGCCCGCAGCGCATCCGAGGTCGTGATCCTCGAACAGCTCCTCGGCGAGCACGTCGGGGTCGTCGATCAGTTCGGTTACGGCCCTCTCGACGAGGCCATCTACGTCGATGGAACCGAACGCCCGTTCGCGCGTCTCGCTTCGGATCCGCGTCGAGAGGTCGCCAACGACGTCGGCTCCCGTCTCGAGACGATCCGTCACGTAGTCGGTCGCGCGTCGGCGATCGCGCTCGTCGATGAGGTCCGTCTCCGTCAGGATGTGTGTGATGCCCATGGGAAATCACCCTCGATCCTGTCCCCGTGCAGACACTGTCGCGATACCTATCCCTACAACTTGAAACTCCACTCGTCTATTGCAAACCATTAACATGCAAACGGGTGTGAGCCTCGTTCGTCAGGCCGCAGGACGGAAACCCACACGAGCACCACCGTGGTACACCGTCGACGAGTTCGGATAGTTCTCTCGCGGGTTCGCTACCTCTGATCGGCCTGGTTTCGACCGTCTCCTACCGATCATCGAGACCCTGACAGGAGAAGGATTCCATCGAGAGCAGATGCCTATATCCGCGTCTGACCGACGATCCCGCAGAGACTCGGATCGGTACCGGAGTTCTAGGCTGTCCCTCTCCAAACGCGATGTGAAACGGTCGCTCGGTAGACCCGTGTCCCGAGCGACCGTTTCACCACGTCTCGTGTGGAAAACGAGGGCATCGAGCTGAACACGTCCTCCGTACTCGGTACGCCGATTCGCTGCATACTCGGTCCGGTCGGGGAGTAGGACGGCTTCCGTTGCTCGCTATCCACGGGTGGGCTTTAGCACGCGTCCCATCACCCTGGGACGGAGCAACGTGGTGGGTGGTCGTTCCATCATCATCACGCGGAAAAAGGCGTCCCGCAGCATGCCATCCGTATGGGCTTTCCGGTGCAACCGGGAGATGTACCGGCTCATGAGATCGGTACCACGAGGTTTGGGGCCGGTCGTCTGTGGGAACTGGAAGTCCGCACCGACCGCCATCATCCAGGCGATATCGATGACCTCCTCACTCCGCTCGAAGAAGCGTGGGGCGAGGTTCTCGAGTCCTCCTGTCGCAAGGACGTGATGGAGAAGGAGGGCCTCGAGTGCGGCTACCGACATCCCCTGTCCATATAACGGGTTGAAACTGGCGATCCCATCGCCAACGACGACCAGTCCATCGGGGAATCGGTCGAGGTTCTCGTAGCGGTGTCTCAGGTTGGACGGAAAGGGGTAGTGAGCGATGTCATCGGAGGCCCAAGCGTGCTCTTCGAGCAGTCGTTTCACGTGGGGGACTGGGAGACTTGCAGCGAAGTCTGCGAAGCCTTTCACGTCTGTTGGCGGGTGATCACCATGCATGCCGGCTACTGTCACCACCCACCGGCCACCTTCGATGGGAAGAATCCCTGCACCACGGGGATGTGATGGGGAGGGCGTCACGAGAAGCGCGCGGTGGTCGTCTGCTGGGCGCTGAATGAAACCGGTGCTATAGGCCAGATCGATATGCACCTCGTCGATGCTGGGCGAGGTGTACCCGTGTCTCGCCAACCAGGCTGGTGTCCGACTCGTCCGACCGGTGGCATCGACGACCAGCGTCGCGTCGAGTTCTTCCCTCGCTGTCTCCTCGTTCGTGAAGACGATTCCTTCCACGGTCGTTGCCGCATCATCGGTGAGGTAGTCCCTGAATTGACACCTCGACCGTAGATGGACGCCGTCGCGATCGGCGAGGCGACGGCGTACTGGCTGTTCGTACAGCGGTCGTGTCGCAGTGTAGAGTGGCAACCGGTACGGCCCGTCCGCAAGGAAGTCCCCCTCGGAATAGAACTTGACGTCGCGTGCACCATCGATTTCCAAGCCTCCAGCCGAGAGCAGG
>CAZEDI010000161.1:0-3292 GCA_964510865.1 uncultured Halobacteriales archaeon | reverse complement strand
TCGACGTGATGGCGGACGAGCCGGTGACCGACTCGCCACTGTTCGACCTCGACTCGGTCGTGGTGACGCCCCACGTCGCGTGGTACTCGGAGCAGTCACTCGTCGAACTTCGTCGAAAGGCGGCGGAGAACGTCGTCGCGGTGTTCCGCGGGGAGGAGCCACACGGGCTCGTCAACGACGACGTCCCCACAGACCGCTAGCGCATCCGTCGTCGAACCGACTCACGCGCCGTAGCGCCACCGCGACCACACTCGATGGAATCGCCCGGTTCAAACCCGCGTGCAGCCGCGGGGCAGTCACGACGAGTCATCGAGCAACGACGCGAGCCGCTCTTGACGCTCCCGTGCCCGTTCGCGCTCCGATTCGAGCACGTCCACGAGCCGAACGGCCATGTGCTGGAAGTTCGCCTCGGGGTCTCCCTCGAGTTCCTCGAAGAAGTCGCTGTTTCGCTCCTCACACTGACGTTTCCACTCCTCTCGGATCGCGTCGGCACCGTCGAGTGCACCGCCGATGCTCCCCGCGACCGTCGCAATGGCGTCGCTGTCACGACCATAGTTGACGCCCTCGACGATCGATCGGTTGACGTCACCGTCGCAGATCGAGAGGATCGCGACGGCGACCGGAAGGGTCTCGAGCGTGCTGGCACTGACCAGCTCCCCAGAGTAGTACTTCTCGCGATCCCACTGGACTGCCGGCCATCGCCAGTCGAGGAACCGTTCGTACAGCGTCTCCACAAGGTCGTCGACCGTCTCGGCCCGCTCGGCGTACCCCAGCGTGATGTCGATCCCGCGAGCGACGATCCCCGAGGAGTGTTCCAGCATCGTGTCGATGGTGGACTCGATGGTCGCTTCCGGTGTGATCGCCTCGGCGATGCCGGCGGCCAGCGTCGCCGACGCGTGGCGGTGGTGGCGTTCCTGCATCATCGACGCGATAGCCAGGCCATCATGGTATGCCTGTGCCGGATCACCGGCGTTGACGATGCCGATCGGCGTGATTGCCGACGTGGCCTTGTTGTCCGGGACGGTCCCCTGCCCGACGTCCCACGGGTTGAGGCCGGCACTAAGCTTCTTCAGCACGATCTCCTCGTTGATCCACACCCGGTTCGGGTTGAGCTGCTTGAGGATCACGTCGGCGAAATCCGGGGGGAAGACGCGACCGTCCTCCTCGACGATCGCCAGACAGAGATAGTGTCGCATCGCGGTGTCGCTCGTAATCGTCCCGGGCTCGGTCTTCGAGTACGGCATGTAGTACTGCTTGAACTCCTCGAACGTGCCGTACTCCTCGTCGATTCGCTCGTGGGTCCACCCCTCGACCGGAGCGCCGAGGGCGTCCCCGATTGCCCCCCCGAGGAGGCACCCGTACACCGCATCCGCGATGACCCGATTCATGGTCGAAGCAATTCCGCGCGCGTACAAAGACGTTCCGCCAGGCACACCCGTGAGCGGGACCGCTCCAAGAGATCGTTCGATCGGATAGAACGTATCAATCCTGATTGGCGTGTGGTTCTTCACTGACGTGCTCCCCGATGACCCGTCCAGTGTCCTTGACGGTGCCGGGAAGTTCGTCCGAAAAGCGTCGAGCCTTGGTGTGCATGTAGGGGTCCTCGATTCGGCGATCGAAGTCGGTGATACCGATGGCTCCGATCACGTCGCTGTCCTCGTCGACGATGGGGCTCGCGATGCTGGCGATTCCCTCCCTGAACTCCTCGGAGCTGTATGCGAAACCGAGCTGGCGAACCTCCGACAGCCGGCGCTCGAGATCGTCCCGATCGGTGATCGTCTGCGGAGTGTGGGCGGTGAACGAACAGTTCTCGACGATTGTTTTGAACGACTCCTCTGGAAGGTGGGCGAGGATGGCCTGCCCGTAGGCGGTACAGTGAAAGTCGACGTGCATGCCGACGTCCGTCCGCAGGTCCTCGATATGTGGGTCCTCGGACCGGTACAGCCAGACGAGTTCGTTCCCCTCCTCGACGGCGACGTGGGCGACCCCGCCGGTGTCCTCCGCGAGGTGTTCCGCGGAGTTCTCGACGATTCCACTGAGCCGGTGTCGCTTGAGTGCGAGGTGCCCGAGGTGGGCCATCTTGAGCCCGAGGCGGAGCCCGTCGCCGTCGCGGATGATGTAGCGATTCTCCTGGAGGGACTGGAGGTGGTAGTGGACCGTGCTCTTGGAGTGGCCCACCTCCTCAGCGATCTCGGAGACGGTCGGTCGGTGGCGGTCGGCGATCGCCTCGATGATGTCGAACGCGGTCTCCGTCGATTTGATCTTTTTGTGTGGCGTGCCGTCCATGCTCATACGACGACGTTCGTCCCCAGTGCTATTCAACCTGTTGCGTTCGACGATGTCGAATTCCTCCACACGGCGTCGGTCGGGGTGGGCCGGTCGAGTGACGGCGTCGGATTGACACGACCACCCCGGCGGGCATCCCGAACGGACACCCGATACTACCCTTCGAAAGCGCAAGGTTATATGCCGGATGGGGCATAACCCGATGTCGTATGCACATCGAGAAAGTGGTCCCCATCGTACTGGAAAGTGCCATCGGCACGGTGTCGATGCCTGGCGGAAAGAACGCGTTCGAGGCGACGGTCACGCCGGTGGTCGCCACGGTCCACACGGACGAGGGCGTCGTCGGGATCGGCGAAACGTACCTCGACGACCCCTCCGGTCACAAGGCCATGACCGCGGCAAAAGGGATGGAAGCACTCGGTCACGAGCTCGAGGGTACCGATCCCCGGGACGTACACACGCGATGGCACGAGATGTACGTCCACGTCAAACGAGAGGGATCGTACAGGGCGATGAGCGCCATCGACGAGGCGCTGTGGGACATCAAGGGCAAGGACGCCGGCCTTCCCGTCTACGAGTTACTCGGGGGCAAGGTCGGCGACGTCGAGGCGTACGCGACGTTCCCCCTTTCGAAGCCCGCCGACCAGCTGATCGAGGACGCCCAGTGGCTCCACGAGAAGGGCTTTCCAACCATGAAGATCGTCGTCGGACACGGCGTCAGAAACGATCAGGAGAAGATCACCACCGTCGCCGAGAACATCCCCGACGATCTGGGCCTCGCGATCGACGCGAACACGACGTACGGCGTCAACAACGCCTTGAAAGTCGGTCGGACGGCCAGCGAGCACGGTCTCGAGTGGTTCGAAGAGCCGATTTCGCACACCAACATCCAGGGCCAGGCGCAGTTGAATCGCGACCTCGCGGTGTCTATTTCGGCCTACCAGAACCACCTCGCTCACTACCCCGCGGTCGACCACCTCGAGGCCAACGCCATCGAGATCTACCA
>CAZEDI010000160.1:0-3348 GCA_964510865.1 uncultured Halobacteriales archaeon | reverse complement strand
CAATCTGTCCCTCGGTCGACTCGGCGAAAGCAGATCGATCACTTGGCTCAGTAGGGGCTCAGTAGGAACGACCCGAAAGGGAGTACCTCGGCGTCCGGATGAGCACCTCCTCGCGATCACCGGTCCACTCCCAGAGCCGATCCTCCATGTACTCGATGCCCTCCGCGTGGGTGAAGACGCCGCGGTCGATGAGATCGGCGACCACGGCTTTCAGCCCCTCGAACTCCCCGATGACGTAGCCGTCGCCGACGGGTTCGCCGTCGTACCAGCGAACGGTTCGTAACGCCCCGTTCCCGATGGTCGGGCCCTCGTCGACGGTCTCGGCGTCGTACTGCAACCCGAACCAGAGCGTCCGGTACGCCGTCACCTCGAAGTCCGTGTCCACGACGTAGAACGCCTCGTGGTGGAGGAAGTCCAACTGTTCGGTGATGATCTCCTCGAGGGTGAGTGCTCGCGCTCTGGGCACGGGATCGACGGTAGTGGTCAGTGGCATTTCACCTCCACAGGAGCCGTCGTAATCGGGGTCCGTTGTGTCCTCGATGAGTTGCCTGAAGAGGGTCTGAGCCCACTCCGAGTCGTCGGTACCGCCGAAGGGCGTCTTCGGCGTGATCTCGTGTTTCAGCCTGAGATGGAGCCCACCCCAGTGTGAGTAGTGGCAGTTGTACAGGCCGTCCGGCCGCTCGTAGGCGATGAGTGCGCGGTGTCCCATTGTGATTCACGCAGGACGGAACGAACTCGCCCTGCACCCGACAGGGGCGAGAAAAACGCAGCTGTCGACGCCGATTATTCGTTCACTCCTTCCCCCTCTGCTAACAGCATTCGGCGGTGATACTCACCGCTACTCCGTCGGTATTCGTTCCCATGGCGAGCTGGCTACAGTCGTGGTCATCACGGACGTGAACTGGCCGTGAACAGGTGTCTCCCCTGGTTGGCGAACGCGTGGACGCTGTTACTTTCGTCGGAGTGGCTGTTAGGGATAGATGACTTCGCCACTGACGTCGCGTTCCCCAATACGCTGGAGCGCCGCGTCGATGCGACGAACGAGTTCTCCGACGTCACGTCCGTGCTGTGCAACGTAGAGTATCCCCGAGTGGTGTTCGTCGTCGAACTCCGTCGCAGCGAGTTCGGGAAAGTCGTCGTCGAACGTGAGCAGCAACCACCCACGATCGGTCGCGAACTCGAGGTGCTCCCGGTCGGTGTACCCGAGCGTCCCTGCTTCGGTTGCGGTGGTCACGTCCCAGCCACGTCGACGAAGCCCTTCGGCGACCGGCTGCCAGACGTTCTCGTCGGCGTAGATCACGCCTGCGCTTCAGTCTCGTCGTCGTGCTCCGCCATCGCGGCCCGAAACTCGTCGATGTTCGCGTAGTAGTACGCCAGGGCGGTATGGACGTCCTCTAGCGTCAATGCTGGATAGAGCTCGACGATCTCGTCCGGCGAGTACCCGCTGTGTTCGTAGGCACTCGCGACGTTAAGCACTCGGATCCCGGTGTCGTCGATCGTCGGCGCCCCTCGACTGTGTTCCCGGTCGCGGACGATATCGGTCATACCTGTAGTTCGGCCGTCCCCGTACTTAAACCCGCACACCGGTTCTGTCTCGGGGAGGGCTTCGCCTCCCATTCTGAGTCGTCCGAACCCCGAAGAGCGTCTCCGCTGCGCTCTCCTGTTTCAACTAAAGGATGAGACCGCCCCAGTGGGAGGAGTGGCAGTTGTACAGGTCATCCGGCCGGGATTCCCACTACTCGATTTGAACGGATCGGGCGCCCAGACGACTGCGCCGGCCGGAACCATCGACTGTCAGGACTCCTCGTCGTGTTGGTCGATCGGGTCGACCGCCGTCTCCATCCACACCTCGACGTCCCGGGTCGTGAACCCGCCATCCACGTCGTCAGCGGTAGCGGCCGTCTGTAGTCCGGCGGTCGCTACGGCGTGTTCGGCGTCGGCGATGGCCCAGAACCGATCACGATGATCGACGAGGCCCCACTGCTCGAGCCGATGCAACGTCGGCCCGACACTCCCCTCCGGCACGTCGACAGCGTCGACGATCTCCCGCTGCCGGAATGCCTGATCCGCGTGTTCGAGGAGGAACCGGTAGATCTTCCCCTGGGTAGTGTCAGCCGAGAGGTCGCGCAATGGTGTCTCGTCATCGTCGATCGTCTCGAATTCGTCCTTCGAGATGGGCATGGCTGGTATTATTTTGTATCGGTTAGTATTATGTCTTATCATCGGCGGACTGGTATGGTCCTCGCTCTCGGGCCAGAGCGACCGGTACCCAAACCGCCGTAGAGTGTAGCAGTCTTCCGGTCGCTCGTGGGCGATGTGTGCACGGTGTCCAATTTGTCACGCAAGACGGGACAGGCCCGTCCCGCGCCCGTGAGGGGCGAGAAAAATGACCGGAGAGACACCGAGACGTCCGTGGTGCCATCTCGAGCGTCCCGGAATAGACGGACAGGGAGTGTCGGTGTCCACTATGCTACCCTCCCAGACCGAGGAGGATCGAGAGGACCGCCAAGGTCCCTCTCGTCTACCGGTTCCGCGTGCTCAGGAGCGTCGTGAGATCCTCGACCGGCTCGTGAGTGCCACCGACACTCGCCCGCGGTACCAGCTCTTCGCCACGTCGGAGAACCGGACGTCCTCCCCTTCGCGAACGAGCGGCTGGTCGCTCTTTCGCCAGATAGTGAACTTCGTCCGCCCGGTGTCGTCCTCGATGAGCCCGACCTGCTGGATGGCCGCACACGACGGCTCCCAGAGCGTTACGATCGTCCCCTGGATGCACACCTCGCGCCGATCGACCGCCCCGATGGCGTCGATGGGAATCACGTGCCCCGGAGCCACCCGAAGCTCCTCGAAGAGGGATAACACTGCGTCCGTCACGTCTGCGCCCCCGGCGACGCGCTCGGCGAGTCGCCGACTCACCGCCGCCCGCGTCCACCCGTCCAGCCGCTCGACGATCCGTGCAGCCTCCCTGTTAACCAGTCCAAGTTCCGACCGAGACAGCGCCTCTCTCGGATCGATGCGCTCGGGGGCCACCCACGGATTCACGCTTGCCGCCCGGTCCATGAACGCCTCGCGCCGCGCCCGACCAATCCGATCGACGGCCCTCCGATTCCGCTTCTCCCGATCAGAATCCTGTCGGCGATCCCACCGGACCCGCGTCCGCTCAATCTCCCACTCAAACGCGGCCACCCGCTCCTCCGCCTCTAGGGTCTGCCCGAACAACCGCCCGTCGAGCTGCCACTCGTCCGAATAATCGACCTTCGCCTGGATCTCCTGCTCGACGCTCGGCCGCAGGTTCCGCTCACGCTCTTCGGCCTCGTCGATGACCTCGAAGACGACTGCGTCCTGCTCAAA
>CAZEDI010000159.1:1565-3383 GCA_964510865.1 uncultured Halobacteriales archaeon | reverse complement strand
GCACGTCGATCATCTAATGCGATTTGTGGCGTAGACATTTGGTCTGCCAAGATGGACGGCACTTATAACCGATCCTCCGTTCCGGACGCCGGGAGGCATCGAGGTCCCCGCCGTCACGGCTAACGAGATGCGGGCGGTCGATCGGATCGCGATCGAAGATGTCGGCGTGGAGTTATTGCAGATGATGGAGAACGCAGGACGAACCCTCGCCTGGCATGTTCGAAATATCGACGTTGGTCCCGTCCTCGTGGTTGCGGGTGGCGGCGGAAACGGCGGTGGCGGTCTCGCCTGTGCCTGCCACCTCGTGAACCGCGACCAACCCGTGGAAGTGGTGATCGACCGTGAACCCGAAGAACTAGGGTAACGCCGCTTTCCAGCGAATGGTAACCGAAAAACCAAACGTTACCTTAAACCGACTTTCGGTCGAGGAGATGACCGCCACGATGGGATCGATCAAGAAGATGCTCATGACCGGCGCGCTGTTGGCCGCCGTGGGCTATCAACTCATCCTAGGCGCGCTATTCCTCGAATTGACCTAGTTCCATCCACTATTAGAGAACTTCTTCAGCGAATTCATGGCGCATAGTCTCGCTGGCGGCGGTCCAGAGCGGACGTCGGCTGCATTGAACTAGCAGCTCGCGACCATCCACCAGTTCCCCTCGATGCTGCTCTGGTTGAAGCTCGGGGGGATGGGGCATATCCTCCCGGGAATCTTCATCGTGCTGGCCGCCATCGAGCAGGCACTCAGCATGATGCCCCACCGACTCAGCTACGAACTTGAGCGGGCATAAAGCGGGCCTCGTTCTCTTTTCCTGCCTTAACGTTCGTATCCTTGGATAGCACTCGCGATGGAACGTCAGTCGCTCCGTTTCGGGGATACCCTCAGGAACTGTGCTGGCCCGTGGTTATGTTTCCACCACGGCCATGCTCACGTTCCTCGACGATGTGTTGGACGGTTTGGTCGACACGGACGAAGTGGCAGAGCGGATTCCCGGGATACACGACGGGGTTCTCGAGCACCCCGACAACGAGTCCGGTGAATGGTGCGCAAACGACGGTCGGATCTCCCTTGAAGGGGTTCGTGATCGTGCAGATGGGCTCGTCTGCCTCCACGAGGGCCCCGCGCTCGTGATGCATCTCGACGATCCCGCCGGCGTCTGCTCGGAGCCACGTCTTTTCGTCCCGTTCTTCGATGGTGGTACGCCACCCCGGCCAGCGGACGGTCTCTTGTTGGTAGATACCGTACTCGGCGAACACGCTCCGCACGCCCTCAAGCGCGTGGTCGATCAACTCTCGCTCGAACCGGTGGGCCTCACCCATCTCGATAGTAATCGTCGGGATACCATCGTCGGTGGCCTCGCGCCGGAGCATGCCGTCGGAGCCCTTCCCGGCGATGCTGAGGTTCGTCCCGAACGCCAGTGCGAGTCGTGAGGCCGCCGCGTCATCCGTGTCGGCCCGGACGTGGAACATGTTCGTTCGCCCGCGCGTCGAGGTGTGGAAGTCGAGGCCGAGATCACAGGGCTCGATGAAGTTCCGATAGATGCGATGGGCGATTCGGTTCGAACTCGTGCTCTCCTGTTTCCCTGGAAAGGCCCGGTTGAGATCGCGGTCATACACCGGGAGGTACCGCTCCTGGGCGAGGAACCCCTGGACGTTCAATACGGGGAGGCAGATGAGGGTACCACAAACGTCACTGTGGTCCCATTCCTGGGCGACTTTCCGGACGACCTCGATGCCATTGAGCTCGTCTCCATGGGTAGCGGCCGTCAGGAACGCGGTCGGGCCAGGTTCTGGCCCGTTGATGACCGTCACGGGGAT
>CAZEDI010000159.1:0-1465 GCA_964510865.1 uncultured Halobacteriales archaeon | reverse complement strand
TCGGGACGACGAGTTGGCGTATTGAGCCCGCATAACAGCAAGGAGACCAAGGCCATTCTGAACGCGGTTCGTGCCCTCGGCCACGAGCCGGTCTGGATACGCGACGAGAACGTCGCGTCGTGGATCGATGATGGACGCGTTCGAATCTCGCCGAACGTCGACGTCCTCGTCAATCGGCTGCTCCTCACGAAGAGTACCCAACCGCTCGAAGATCTCCAGCTTGCGGCGCTCTACGAGGAGATCGCCCCGGTGGTCAACCCACCGACTGCCGTCCAGAACGCCCTCCACAAATACCGGGCTGGGGCCCAACTTGCGGCCGCCGACCTGCCGGTCCCTGACGCCTATTTCGGGCGCTCACCTCGGACGTTCGAGGAGTGGCAGAACCATCTCACCTCTACTGCTGTCCACAAGCGAACCATCGGCACGAACGGCGGGCTGATGTCCGTGGTGTCCCAGGAGGAGACCGTCAATCCCCGGATCAAGAACACGCAAGCGTTCGTCCAGGAGTTCCTCGAGAGCGAGGGCGATCGACCCTACGACGTACGCGTGTACGTCGTTGGCGGCAGGGTTATCGGCGCGATGCGACGGCACGCGCCCGACGGCGATTGGCGAACGAACGTGGCCCTCGGTGGGACGGTCGAAGACGTCACCGACGACATTGGACCGATCCCTCGTCGGCTGGTGAGGCAGTCAACCCGCGTTCTCGGATTGGACATCGGTGGTGTCGATCTCATGCCGGTGGGTGACGAGTGGTACATCCTCGAGGTCAACCCGACGGCGGGATTCAGGGGTCTGTTTGCGGCGACGGGCATCTCGGCAGCCCCACACATCGCCCGGCTCGCGATCGAACGAAGCGGGGGGCAGGTCGAAACGTCTCGGATCGACGAGCTGACGGCAACGCTCGATGACTCGGTCCCTGAATGCAAGCCGCCGCGCTCGGAAACCGACGATGACGACGTCGTCGGATACACGACTCGAATCTCCCTGTGCGGAACCCGCGACTCGGAATCGGCCATCGCGAAGGCCGACACCGGCGCTAAACGCACGAGCATCGACACCGCTCTCGCTGGCCACATCGGAGCGGGACCGCTCGTCGGCACGACGCCGGTGCGCACCGGTTCGACGAACCGCGTCGACAAGCGTCCCCTCGTCGATATCGATATCTCCCTGAACGGCAACTGGCGGACGGTGACGGCAAGCATCACCGATCGAAGTGAGCTGTCCTATTCCGTCCTCCTCGGTCGGGACGTGCTGGAAGGCTACAAGGTGGACATCAGTCAGCGAGTGGAAGAGTAGTCTATGGTGATGCCTAGACGAAATCGAACAATTGCTTCCAGGACTTTCGATGATATTCGTCGGTGAACGCCGCCGTCCGGGCGGTACAGGTGTCGTTGTACAGAACCATTGAAACAGTGTCGACACCGACAATGTAACCGATTTCGTCCGTTCGATAAGCGCTAGGAAA
>CAZEDI010000158.1:0-3408 GCA_964510865.1 uncultured Halobacteriales archaeon | reverse complement strand
ATAGCTCGATTAGGTCGTCGCCGATGGCCTCGACGGTGAACGCCTCGCTTCGCTCTGTTGCGTTCTTGCCGATGCGATCTCGCTGCTCCTCGTCTTCGCATAGCGTTGTGAGCGCATCCACAAACCCCTGCTCGTCAGTCGCTTTGACACAATCGACGCCGTCCTCGAGCCACTCGAAGGTGGGGATGTCACGAACGACTGGTGGTCGACCACAGGACATGGCTTCGAGCAGTGCCATTCCCTCGTTCTCGTTCTTCGTCGGGAAGAAGAACACGTCTCCGGCGGCGAACGCCCCCCGGGGATCATCGATGAATCCCGTGAAGGTGCAGTTCTCTGGCGCCTCATCAACGAGAGTTCGGGTGGTCCGGCTCTGCAGAACGCGATCGAGTGTCCCTCCCGTCGGGTTCAAGTATCCAAACCAGACGAAGTCAACCGTCGGAAGGGTGCGAGCGGTCTCCACGAATGCTCGAAGGCCTTTGCGCTCGATGACGTGGCCTAGCATGAACACGACAGGGGGTTCGAGGTCGTATCGGTCGAGGTAGTCGTCGCGGAGGGCCTCGAATCCGGCCAGTCGATCGGGGTCGAACCCGTTCGAGATGACGGTTTTGGGCACCGCCGTATAGCTCTCAAGTACCTCCCGATTGTGCTCGGATGGACAGACGAGGTGGTCGGCTTTGCTATAGGCATACTCGAGGTAGGGACGAAGCGGTCCGGCGAGTAGATTGGAGAGGGCGAAACTCTCTCGGAAGTCCTCCGCCGTCTGGTGTGCGTGGACGACCACGGGAATATCGCGACGACGAGCTCGCGTTGCATAGTACAGGGAGCGTGGACCCATATTGTTGAGATGGAGCAGATCGGCCGACAGGTCGGGATGGGTGGTATACTCGATGCCATGGCGCTCCAGCACCTGGCGCTGCTGGCGGACGGATTGTGCGTGCCCGCCAGTGATGACACCTTCCCATTCGAAGTAGTGGCTGACCCGCATCTACTCGATACCCGTGTTCCTGGGTTTCAACAGTTCCGGAACGTTTCTCGGCATCATCCTCTCGATTCTCCCCTGTAAACGCGCACTTGCATGACTGCGCGTGAAAACTGCCGATGTACATCTTTTCACGCCGGCAGAATCTAATCGATCAGTCAGTCAGTTTGATCAGTCAGTCAGGGAAAGAAATAAAATCTATCACGAACTGTAGTGACGTATGTCTGTTCGCGAAGCACAACGGGTGACGAATGGTCAGCGTATCGCGATAGGCGTACTCTGTATCGTCGCGCTCTCGATCGCGGCGGCGACGATCACGTCGGCGACAACCCTCGGCAGCGGTCCGCCTGGATTCGAGCCTCCCGGCGGCGAGAATCCGGACGCCCCGAACGCGCCAGAGTTCGATTTCCCGTTCCTCAATCCCTCCGGCGAGGGTGTTATCGGGTCTAGTTACGATCTCGCCTGGTGTTCGGTGTTCCTGACGAGTGCACTCGGTGGGATCGTCTATTTCGGTGCCTTTTTCGGGTTCGTATATGGCATCAAACGGCGCTACTCGCTCGGCGCCGCAGCGTTCTCGGCGTACGGCCTGTCCCCCCTCGTTCTCATTGTGTATTTCCTCTCCACCCAGTGTGCGACGGGGGGACCCGGACCTGGCGGGGGTGGTGGTTCGCCCCCTGGGCCGTCGCTGGGTCCGGAGGGCATGCCGCCCGTCTCCCCGCTCGTACTGGTAGGCGTCATCGGGTTTGTCCTCGTCGGAACTGCGGCCCTCCTGTACCGGGTCCGGGAGCCGGACAACCTCTCCGTAGAGGCGGTGCCGGCCACGCAGGATTCCTCTCCCTCGACTGACGTTGGCGACCTCGCAGCGGCGGCGTCGGCTGCTGCTGACCGGCTCGAGGCATACGACGCAGACGTCGACAACGAGGTGTACCGCGCCTGGTGGGAAATGACGACGCTGCTCGACGTGTCTTCCCCTCACTCCAGTACCCCTCGCGAGCTCGCTGACGCTGCGGTCGCTGTCGGGATGGCGCGTGAGGATATCGAGGAGCTCACCCGGCTCTTCGAGGAAGTGCGATACGGTGAGTACGACCCATCGAGCCGGGAGACGCGCGCGATCCAGGTATTCCGCCGAATCGGGGATACGTACGGTACCGAACCAGAGACCTGATCCCACTGCCCCTGTACAGATAGTCGGTGAGACACCGTCGTGTGTCCCTTTTCACGCCCACACATGATCGGTCCACGCGACGTCATCACGTGAGCCACTGTGGAGAACCTCTGATCACTCGCGGGGTTATTCGTGGTCCACGCTGGTCCTTCCGGCGCGTGCGGCCAAGATTATTCCGCTGATGACGATCCCGCCTCCAGCGAGTGTAAGCGCCCCTGGAATCTCGCTGAAGAGAATGACTGCCAGGATGGTACTCCCGACTGGTTCGCCGACGAGCGAAACGCTGACGACACTCGATTCGACGTGTTCGAGTGCCCAGTTGATCAGCGTGTGGCCGAGGATCCCCGGACCGACTGCCATGCCCAGGAACAACAGCCATTCGCGGGCGGGGTAACCCAGGAGGTCGTGTCCGCTCGCGAGCACCAGTCCCAGTAGTCCGAGTGCGGCGACCGAGTAGACCACGAGGACGTACGGAACGACGTCGACCCGTTGACGGATCGACCGACCCGCAAGGACGTACGCCGCGGCTGCGATCGCACCGAGTATGGCGAGGGCGTTCCCGAGCAGCGGGGCAGGTGCCTGTCCTGGATCGAGAAACCCGTCAGCGGACATGATGACTGAGCCACCCAAGGCGATCAGGATTCCGAGCACCGTTGTTCGCGTGACGTGTTCCCGGAGGAGTATGGCCGCGCCTGCTGCCACAAACAGGGGTTGTGTTTGGACCAGTGTGACAGAGGCGGCGATGGTTGTGCGGTCGACGCTCTCGAACCATGTCGCGAAATGGGCCGCCAAGGCAAAACCAGCCACGCCTGCAGCGACGAGATCACGTCTGGACGTCGATGCCATCTCGGCTGTCACCCCGCGAGCAAGCGGCAGCAACAGGAGTGTGGTGAAGACGACCCGGTAGAACGCCATGACTGGCTCGGGAGCAGCACTGGCCCGAATCAAAATTGCGCTCGTGCTTGCGGCCACGACTGCTACAGCGACTAGTCCTAGCGCACTTCCTCGAAGACCGTATCGTGCTTGGAGCGGAGCGAGAAGACGTCGACGGAGCGACACGGCAGGAGAACGTGGATGATCCAGTGGTTACTCGGCGTCGTCAGGTGTGTCGAAGTCGTGGAAGTGTTCGCCCTTCTCCTTCGAGAGGATGTTGAGGGCGGCTGCCGCCCCGTCCCCGGCGGAGATGACTGCCTGCCACTCCTCCGCGCGAACCATCGCCCCGGTGGCGTACGCGTCGTCGACGCTCGTCTCCATCGTCACATCG
>CAZEDI010000157.1:0-3512 GCA_964510865.1 uncultured Halobacteriales archaeon | reverse complement strand
GCCCTCGCGACTGCAAGTCAGGGACCGCTTTCGCCGAGACTCGCCGTCTCCTCGGGACGCAGTCGGAAGCCCTCGAGTTTCGCGTCCACTTCGTCCACGATGGTGTCGATCTGGTCGGCGACGGTCGACAGTTGCTCGACGTGTTGCTCCACGTCGGCGGTCACCCGGTCGAGTTGCATCGACACCTCCTGACTGTTCGAGGAGACCTCCGAGACGACGTTGGAGACGGTCTGGGTGTTCTGTGCCTGTTCGTCGGTCGCGGAGCTGATGTCCTCGATGCTGTGTGCGATCTCGGCGGTCGAGGACTGGAGTTCGCGGATGTGTGAGACGACGTCGTCGACCGTGTCCGTTCCCTCGGAGACCGCCTCGGTACTCTGGTTGATCACCGCACTCGTCTGCCGGGTCTTCTCAAGGAGTTCGTCGATCTGGTCGGCGATCTCCTGTGCAGCGTCCTGGGACTCGGCCGAGAGCTGTTTGACCTCGTTGGCGATGACGTCGAAGCCGCTGCCGTCGATGTCCGCGCGGGCCGCCTCGATGGACGCGTTCAGGGCGAGCATGCTCGTCTGTTCCGCGATGTCGTCGATTAGTTCGGTCATCTCGTTGACGTTTTCCATCTGCTCCTGGAGGGATTCGATGTACTCGACGTTCTCCTCCGAGGCAGCCATCGCGCGTTCCATGTTCTCGATGGCGTCTTCGGCCTCCGAGGCTGCCTCGTCGGTGAGGTCCTGCGCCCGTTCGGACCGCTTTGCGACCTCGTTCGCGCTCGCGGCGACCTCCTCGATGGATGCCGAGAGGTCGTCTGCGTTCTTCTCGGCGTCTTTGGCCCGGTCGCTCTGGCGTGCAACCGACTCCGTGACCTCCTTTATGGTCTCGTCGAACTCGCTCATGGACTCGCGGGTATCGGATGTAGAAGCGACCAGTTCGTTGCGGATTGTCGCCAGTTCGTCCGCTGCGGAGCGGGTCTCCTCGAGCGTCTCCCTCGTCGCCCGGACGGCCGCCGTCAGGTCCTCGGTCATCGTCTCGAACCGTTCGTGGACCGCGTTGACGCGGTCGAAGTCCGCCTCGGGTTCGGAAATCGACGGTTCGATGGTGTAATCGCCCTCGCTCAGGCGGTCCAGCAGGCCCTGGAACTCCTCGATGGCAACCCACGCGTATTTCTCGAGTTCCGCTTCGCGACGCTGGGACCGAATCCGCTCGGTGATGTCCCGGATGATGACGAGCGCGCCGATGACCTCGCCGCGGGCGTCGTACAGCGGGAGGAACGTCCGGCTGACGTGGACGGTCTCCTCCGGTAGTTGGATCTCCTCTTCGACGCCGTGTGTCGGGACACCTTCCTCGAGGGCGTGGCGCAACTCGTCGTGGTCGGCCTCGTCGTACTCGAAGATATTGGTGCCGAGGACGTCCCCGGCACCGATATCGAACAGGTTCCTGCAGGCAGCGTTGGTGTAGATGTGAATCCCGTCGCGGTCGACGGCGAACATCGGGTTGTCCGAACCCGACAGGTAACTCACGAGCGTCGACTCCCCGGAGGCGGAGGCCAGGCTCGCGTCGTCCGGTAACCGTTCGACGTCCCCGTCCGGGTCGACCTGGACGTCGTCCCGGTGTTCCCAGTCAGAATCGTCGATTCCGGTCCGGGTGTCGTCCGACCTGTCAGCCTCCTGGGAGGGGCTTGATTGGGATGAACCGAGGAAGTTCAGGGGGAGCATGACAGTAAAACGTCCCGGGAAACCCATAAATGTGTTCTGGCAACGTGTCAGGGAGGGTGTACGACTGATGAACGGGGGAACGGGGTCGGGCGGTGGGAAGAAAAATCCGCACCGGATTTCAAACGCGAGGGTCCACACCGAGAGGGCTGTAGACGATTAACCCACAGCAGTCGGCTTGTTCGAAGAGATCGCCGTCAGTTGTCAGGACAGTCCAGTCGTCACGCTCGGCGAATCGAACGATTTCCTCGTCAGTTGCGTCGGGTGAGGGTTCTTCTGGGACAGCTGTGACTGCGATGTATTCTGCGCGTTGGAACATCTGTACGTACTTGGAATCGACGTTGTGATCGCAGATAACATGCATCAATCCTCAACCCGACTTGCCTCTCGAATTGTCCGACAGCCTGCTTCATGTTGTGCAGGGAGCATCTCGACGAGTTCGGGATGCTCGTCGTAATAGTTGACTGCAGCTTCGGCCTCCTCGGTATCGAGATCGAACTCGCGGGTCACATCTGCAATCGTCCAGTTTTGACGACGGACGAGTTCCCCGATCTGGAAGATGCCGATTCGCGTCCCTTCGATGCGGGGCTTGCCGTGGAGTACGTCCGGCGTCGAGATGATTCGAACCGTCGTGCTCATCAGCTAGTACCTGTGCGAGATGCTGTTTAAGGGTTCGGCACAGCTTGTTGCCACGGATCCAGGACTTGAAGAAGAGTTCGTCACGCCCGTTCGTCGGAGAATGCGCTGTCGGGGATTTGAACACGGGAAGACGTTCCGGGCATGCGGCGCTTCGCGCCGTTCCGGGACTGCGACTTCCCTGCTCAAATCCCCTCCCTGCGCGTGGATTTCTCTCGCTCCCTGCGTCCGCTCGAGAAATCCATGCTCGGTCGGGGATTTGAACCCCGGTCATCGGCTCGAAAGGCCGAAATGATTGGCCGGACTACACCAACCGAGCGCACTTCGATTTGAGAATCAGCCGGATATAAAGCCTGTCGTTTCGGGAGCCAGCGTCACCCGTCCTTCCACCACTTTTCGCCACGCGGTACCACGTCACCCGACCTCTTTCTCGATGACGTACCCCCACTTCTCGTACTCGCGGTCGCGATAGAACTCGTGGACGTCCGATTTTGACACCGGGGAGCCAAGTGCAACCCGCTTACAGCCACGCTCCGCGGCCCAGTCCTCCACGAACTCCACAAGCCGCGACCCGTGTCCCTCGCCCCGACGAGCCTCGTCCACGACGAGGTCGTAGAGCCATGCGTTCGTCTCGTGATGCAGTAGCTCCGTCACGAGGACGCCCGCGACACCGACGAGTTCCCCGTCGACGTGACCCCCGAAGAGGTGATACTCGTCCGCACCGGTCCACTCGAGGACCGACATGGGCTCGGCCTCCGTCCAGAGCTGTCGGAGGATGGGGATTGCCGCCCGGCGCTCCGGCTCGGTTTGTAATTCGGTGACCTCCATGGTCTAGCATGGTGCGCGAGGAGATTATGGTTTGGGCTGCTCTCTATGCACCGTTCAGTATCGTCTGTCAGGGGTCTGGCTGGCATCGGCTGGATCGGTAATTGTGTATCACACATCGCGAGATCTAGCCGGGATGTCGAAATTTGCACGATATTCGATTCACGCTGAAATTCAGGTGACACTGGTGGGGTGCCATCGGACTGCACGTGAGTCGATTACACCACATTCTCACAGAGCACCGCAGACGGGGAAGCCCTCGGGCCGCTCGCTAGGCGACAACTGAACCGCATTCAACCGCACCGCAGACAGCGGGAAGCCCTCGGGCCGCTCGCGGGTCACGCTGAG
>CAZEDI010000156.1:0-3547 GCA_964510865.1 uncultured Halobacteriales archaeon | reverse complement strand
CCGTACGAATCTCGCAGTTGACCGCGGAGGTCCTGCCCGACGGCGTCGTCAACGTCGTCACGGGCGAGGGCTCGACAACTGGGTCAGCCCTCGTCGAGCACGACGACGTTCGGAAGGTCTCGTTCACGGGCAGTGGGTCGGTCGGAAGTCACGTCATGCAGGCGGCCGCCGAACGGATCGCGCCAGTCACACTCGAACTCGGCGGCAAGTCCCCGCTCGTGGTGTTCCCGGACGCGGACATCGAGACGGCTGTGCAGGCGGCCGCAGACGGCGTCTTCTACAGTACTGGCGAGATCTGTGACGCGTTCTCACGCGTGCTGGTCCACGAGGACCTCCACGACGAGTTCGTCGAACGGTTCGTCGAGCGGGCGGAATCGTACGTCCTCGGTGACCCACTGGAGGAGACGACGACGATGGGACCGTTGACGAACGCCGAACAACTGGAGACGGTTTCGGAGTACGTCACGATCGGTCGGGAGGAGGGTGCAACGCTCGAGACGGGCGGGGATCGGCCCGAGGACCCGACGCTCGCTGACGGCCATTACTTCGAGCCGACCGTCTTCACCGACGTCGAGAACGACATGCGCATCGCTCGCGAGGAGATCTTCGGACCGGTCCAGACCGTCCAGCCCTTCGAGAGCTACGAGGAGGGCATCGCACTCGCCAACGACACCGAATTCGGGCTTGCAGCGGGCGTCGCCACCGAGTCCACGGACGTCGTCCACACCGCTGCCGCGGACCTCGAGGCAGGCATCGTCTACGTCAACGCCTACGGTCCGATCCGTCCCGAGGGGCCCTACGGCGGATTCAAGCGGTCGGGTATCGGTCGTGACCTCGGCGAGGCTGCCCTCGACCACTACCGGCAGACGAAGACCGTATACGTGAATCTCGACGATCCGTCTCGGTGACTGCTCACCGTCATCCTCTCGATACGGCACGAAAGGCGGCACGGGGCGAACGGGCACAGCGGCGTTGGTCAAACCGTCACGACCGGTCGGCTCGCGGCGGCGAGACTGATCGCTCGACTGAACGCAGGGTGGGACCGCCGGAGCCGTCGACGTATTCGCGTTCTCGACAACTCCGAGGAAGACCCCACAGTGTCGGCGAACGACCGATTGACCGAACGGCCACGAAACCGCTCGAGCGCAATGGAGCGATACGGACAGTGGCGTAACGTTTTTCCACGCACCGCTGGATGGTGTGCTAGGTCGTTACTATGGGAATTATCTCCGATATCAAAGACGCGCTCAACCAGGAGACGTCGCTTTCGGAGGAGAGCGGGCTGGAGAAAGACCCGGGCGTGACCAGGCTATTCTACGCGACGGACGTCCACGGGTCCACGGCGTGCTGGCGCAAGTTCGTGAACAGCGCGGATTTCTACGACGCCGACATCCTCGTCCTCGGCGGTGACACGACCGGCAAGGCGATCTTTCCCGTCGTGGACGAAGGCGACCGGTACACGTACACCCGCCAGGGCGACGATCACGTCATCAGGGACGAAGCGGAGTTACAGAACCTGCTCGACTCCCTCGAGAACTCCGGCTACTATCCCTACGTGATGGACCAGGAAGAGTACGATGCCCTCCAGCACGGGGACGACGCGGACGAACGTCAGGAAGAAATTTTCCTCTCGGAGATGAAAGGGCGCATCGAGGAGTGGATCGACTTCGCCGAGGAGCGACTGGACGACACACCCGTGTATGCCTGCCCTGGCAACGACGACCCATTCGAGATAGACGAAGTGTGGGACGACTCGGAGGTCGTCGACCTCGTCGAGGGCGAGGTCGTCGACCTCGACGGCGAGTACCAGATGGCCAGCACGGGCTGGACCCACCCGACGCCGTGGGACACCGACCGCGAGGAGCCAGAGGAGCAATTGCGCGACCGTCTCGAACGCGTCGTCGACGGCATCGAGGATTACGACCGGGCGATCTTCAACTTCCACGAGCCACCGTTCGACTCCCAGCTCGACGAGGCGCCCGAACTGGACGAGGACCTCCGTCCGAAGTTCGGCGCCCAGTCGACCGAACCGGTCGGCAGCGAGGCCGTGCGCGAGGTCATCGAAGAGTACCAGCCCCCGCTATCGCTGCACGGACACATTCACGAGTCCCGCGGCGAGACGACGCTCGGCGACACCGTCGCGATCAATCCCGGAAGCGTCTACTCCGAGGGGGCACTCCAGGGCGCAGTCGTCGATCTCAGGCCGGAGGTCGACGTCGTCGGGTTGGTCCGGGGATAAGCTTACGGTAGATGCACTCTTCAGAGTCTCCACACGGAGTGTCAGACATATGACCACGGACGAACCACTCTCTGACGCGGTCGAGGAGGCGGCTCGTGTCGTCGACGCGGCCGACGACCGGGGCCTGACCGTCCGCCTGATCGGCGGGACGGCGATCTACCACCACGCGGAGACGGCTCGCGAGGGGCCGTTCAAGCGCGGGTACAGGGACGTCGACTTCGTGGGAACCCGCGAGGAAGAGACAGCTATCGTCGACCTCATGGAGGAACTGGGCTACGAGGCGAACGACCGGTTCAACACGATGCGTCGGTTCCGCCTCGAGTTCACGGATCCCGCGAACGAGCGCAAGGCCGACTACATCATCGACCGCTTCGATTTCTGTCACTCCTGGGGCCTCCGCGATCGCATCGACCGCGACCACCCAACCCTACCAATCGAAGATCTGCTCCTCTCGAAGCTCCAGATATTCGAGGTCAGCGACCGTGACGTCCGGGATATGATCGCCATGCTCGTCGACCATCCAGTGGAGCCAGAAGACGATACGGAACGGATCGATCCCGAGTACATCGCGGACCTCTGCTGTGAGGACTGGGGCCTCTGTAAGACGGTCACCATGAGCCTCGACAGGATCGAAGAGTACACGCGGAACAACGACCTCGCCGTCCGGGAGGATCGCGTTCTCGAGCGGGTCGACTCCATCCGCTCGGGGATCGAGGATCGGCCCAAGACCTTGCGGTGGAAACTCCGATCACTGATCGGCGAGCGGAAACAGTGGTACAAGCGGCCGGAACTCGGGTAGTCGGCGGCGTTCCGCGAGTGGTGCTCTCGGCGAACGAGAGGTCTCCACCGTTTCGGATTCGTACCTCGGCGGTCGGTGGTGTTCCGTGCCCCGCCAGTCCGACCGATTACCGCACCCGATCGCTCCAACCTGCATGCAAGACCCTGGTCAGTCTTCGGCAGAGCCCAAGGAACGTCCCCCAGCAACGGCGAGCGATGCCGGTCTGCAGACGCGAACCGACCGCGTGGTGAAACGGGAGAAGCGCGACCGAGTCAGTCCTTCGGGATCTCGGCGTGGATGGCGTCGAGACTGACGCCTTCCTGGGCCCGGTAGTACCTCATCCCAAAGTAGATCACCGCGGCCAGCACGTACAGCGCAGCGAGGAAGCCCATCGAGCGAACGTTGTTGAGTCCGTAGACGGCGTCGGTCGCCCAGTAGTAGAAGACGGTGAGCAAGATGAGCACGTAGGCCCCGGCCACGATCGAGACGACCGGGATGCCAACGATCTCGTACTTCGAGACGGGGTTCTT
>CAZEDI010000155.1:0-3553 GCA_964510865.1 uncultured Halobacteriales archaeon | reverse complement strand
CAGGGGAGTCCGCCATAGCTTTCGATCACCGCACTTGCTTCTATACTTCGGACTTGACAGTATAAATAGTTCGGTATTCAAAGTAGCATCGTACCATGTCGCAGAACGACGCAGAACCGGAGGTTGCGTGTACACTCACAGCTGAAGGGAAAGCGAAACGAGATGAAGAGGTGCGCTCACGTCTCGTCTCGCAGTATACTGGGTACCAAACCCACGAATACGGGGTGTCCATTCGATTCAGCGGGACTGACGAGTCACTCGAGGCAGTCGCGCAGTTCGTCGCAGCGGAGCTACAGTGTTGTTCGTTCGCCGACTACGAGATTGCCGTCTCACCACCGTACGACGATACGATTCTCACCATCACTGGCCCACCTGGGACGCGACAGATGTTCCGCGAGGGCCTCGTCGAACGATTGGAGACGGAGTCAGCGGTGAGCTAGAAGGCGTGAAGGACGCTCTGTGTACTGTCCGTATTCCCGATACCACCATAGACACTCACTCCATCGACTCGAGTGTTCGAACAATCATCGTATAGAGAACCGTCGAACAGTACCAGCCTACCTCGATTAGCATGTGGATGATGTCGTGCAACTCATTCTCCGGAATGTGATCGCCCCGAACGACGGATAGCACGAGCCAGACCGTTCTCCGGGTCGATATCCCTGGGCTTCGGCCGTGCTCCATCCGTTTCGTTCGTCAAGTAGTGCACTCCCGTCGTTTGCTCACGCGTGTGCGATCACCGGGGCGGCACCACGCACGGCCGACTCCTATCAGCAGGTTCATCGGAACCTAACAAAGCCTCCAGTGCTACCCAACCCGGTAGTCACGACCGTTCGAACCATCAGGATCTCGAGACATGTTCACCCACCACCATCTCACATGCATATCGGGTGTACCCGAGACGACCACACCAGCGAAAAGCGATTCAGCTGACCCGAGCCATTCGTCTCACATGACCGCCTGACCTACGGGACACACGCCCCGATGACTGGCTTCATCGGAATTCTCGGCGACGCGGACGTCGATACCCCGACCATAGCCCACGATCTGCGGTGGACTGGCGAGGAACAGCAAACCACGACGACCGATGGCCAGGTCGAAATCACTGATGTCAGCCGGCCGGACACGGACGACCGGCCAGTCAGAACACGTACGGGTGATCTCGTCTGGGTCTGGGGAACGGTCTTCGGGTCCGAACAGCCTGACGGGACGTACGACCGACGACCCCCCACCATCTCACCAACACAGTATTGCGCCGATCGATACGAGCGAGACGGAATCGCATTCGTGGCAGGACTCAACGGACAGTTCTTCGGTGTCCTCGCCGACCAGACTGCGAAAACGGTCTCGTTCTTCACCGATCGGCTCGGAACGATCGACACCTACTACGCGCGGCTGTCCGACACGTCGCTCGTCTTCTCCTCGCACCTCCAATCGATCGAACGCGTCCCCGAGACGACCTGGTCGTTCGACCTGGACGCGCTCTGCGAATTCTTCGCGTACACGCGGTCGATTGGCGTGCGGACACCACTCGAGGGGGTTCGCCTCGTTCCCCCCGGGACGATCACCACCATCGAGCTGGACTCGCTCGAACAGCGCGAGACCCGCTACTGGGCGCCGCGTCACCGCCCGATCGACGCTCCGTTCTCGTACTTCGTGGACGAATTCGTCGACAGGTTCCGGGCCGCACTCGCCGATCGAACCGCAGCCCCGGGAGACTACGGCCTCCTCCTGAGCGGCGGCGCCGACTCCCGGCTCATCCTGGCAGCGCTGGAGGACACGCAGGACGTGACTGCATATCACATGGCGAACTGGATGAGTCGGGAGGCACGGATCGCGGAACGCGTGGCGTTGGCCGCGGGCGTCGACTTCGATGTGCTTCGTCGGGACGATGCCTACCTCGAGCGGGAACTCCGGCGAAATCCGAAGCTCTCCGCCTTCCAGGGGAAGTTCTCCCAGGCCCACGCCGAAGGCTTCATGCCACACATCCGAGCGGAGGTAGACTACCTGCTCGATGGCCTCTACGCGGACATCCTGTTCAAAGGATGGGGGATTCCGCGGCGAACACTCTCCCTCGGCCCGCTCGGGACGGTGACGCTTCCCGTCGCTGGCCCGATGGCAACCGTCGACGACTACATCGACTATTGGACGACCGACATCCCGGGGTTCGTGCAGTCACCGAAAGGGATGCGCGAGATCCTCGAGGAGACAATCGGTGCCGAGAACGGCCACGTCGAGCACCACGGGATCGCCTACGACTCCCCCGTGGAACTGATGGTCTGGAGCCACGTGTGTCCCCAGACCAATATGGGCGGGGGGTTCCAGATCCGGAGCATCCGGCAACACCTCCCGTATCGGAACCCGATGCTCGACAACCGCCTGCTCGACCTCTCGCTCTCGATGCCACTCGAGTACGCCGTCCGCAGAAACCTCATCGGGGCCGCCCTCGAACGGCTGTCCCCCGATCTGGCCGTCATCCCCCACCCCGAGACGGGAGCACCATTGACCGATCCGTTTCCGCTCTCGTGGATTCGCGAATACGCGACTGCATTCTGGCGGAAGTACATCGGGCGGGAATCCCCGCCACGGCGCGATTTCGGGCACGGCCCGTGGGAACATGGTACCGAGGCAATCCGCGCTCGGGAGTTCGTCGACGACGCGTTGTGCGCCCATAGGGACACGATTCAGGCGCTCCCATTCCTCGACTGGGACGAGGTTCGTCAGTGCTACCGGGAACACGAGCGTGGCGCGGACAACTCGAAGGCGATCTTTACGTTGCTCACCTTTCTGGAGATGCCCCTGACGAAACGTCTCGCCGCGTCACGAGGAGCGGAGTGACGACCCCATTCTGAAGCCTCCAATCCAGTCCTCGTCCGTCTAAAGTATACCGTATATAATCCTCAAACCGGCAGACTGCGGACACTGGTATATCCAGATTCTGGGAGCCGACCGCGGCTACAACCTGTGACCACACGGGCAGTAGTTGGAATGTAATTATAGGTATATTTCACAAAAACCGGACTGATGACCGCACCAGGTGAACCGGATCCGCTAACTGACGACGTCTCGTCCAGCCTCCGTCCATTGGTCGTCCTTTTGGTTGCCTACAAAACATACGATGGGAAGGTCGACGAGGCGACGCCCTGGCGCGAACACTTCGACTTCGATCGTGAGATCGACGTGGATGGAATCGAGCACCCAGTCTCCGTCGACACGGAGCAGGATGTGGCACTCGTGATCACCGGCATCGGGAACGTCGACGCAGCCGTCTCGGTCGACGCCCTGCTCACCTCACCGCGAATCGAGTGCCAGAATGCCTACTTCCTCACCGTCGGAACGGCCGGCGCGTCTCCGGCCGTGGCGACGATCGGTTCCGTCGTCATCAACGACTACATCCTCGACTGGGACCAGAAACACCGGGTATCCTGTGATGAAGAGCGCAACCCGGGACGGGAGATTACCACATATTCCTTCAAATCTACCGCAGAGGTGTGTAAAGCGCTGAATCCACCGCTCGTCACTGAAGCCTACGAGATCGCCTCGACGGTCTCGC
>CAZEDI010000154.1:0-3556 GCA_964510865.1 uncultured Halobacteriales archaeon | reverse complement strand
CGCCAGCGCCCGCGCCTCGATGGTCCCGACCCCGACGCCGGCGAACAGGCCGACCGCGACGGCGACCTGTACGGCGTGGAGTAGTTCCGGTCGCGTCACTTCCTCGGACCCGACGAACAGGCCGACGACGGCGACCGCCCCGAAGGCCAGGGACGCGACCAGCATGGCTGCAACTACGACCAGCGGAATTCCGACCGCAGCGAGGTACCACCGCGGACGGACGCGCCAGCGGAGTACTTGCCCGGCCCACGCGCGCAGCGAATCGCCGACGAGCCACGTGACGATTGCCGCCGCGACCAGTGGACCGAAGCCACCGACGACGATGACGCCGAGCACGAGCGAGCCGTAATCGACGAGACTCTCGGCTCCGGGAACCCACACGGCCCACGAGAGCGCCAGCGTCAGCGCAAAGAAAGTCACTACCTCACGACCAGCGACGAACGCGCCGACCGGCCCGAGCCGGTGCTGTGACGAATTGGCCATTTTTCTCTGTCTATCTGCGATTCAGAGCAGCCCCCACAGCGACCCCAACGGCAACACCAACTCCAATCCACATAGCAATGTCACCCGATGCCACACCCATAGCGGCCCCTCCACCAATACCGATTGACGTCCATACACCCATGTTGCGGCCTCTAGTCGCGGCTCTGGTTGGTTCAGCCATGCCTATGGAGAGGTGAGTATCGATATAAGTGTTCCTGTTAACTCAGTCACCTGTATATCACATCCCAACAGTTCGTAGACTCTATCACTCCCTTATATACGGATAAGAGACAAGAGATAGCAACAGAGGGCAGTACAAGATATAGCTCTCAATCCAGCACGCCGTTTGTATCAGATTCGAGGATTCCGACAAGGTCTGGTTTTATATACTCGTGCCATTTATCAGAAGATATGACGCTTCAGATCAGGCGTGCGCTCGGTAACGGTATATCGAAAACACTCACGGGAGCCGGACTCGGGTTTGTTGTTCTCCTTGGAATCGCACAAATCGCGTTTCTCGCTTCAACGAACACGCTAACTGAAGCGTTTCTCGCAGGCCTTGATCTTCCGGCTGGAGCCGCGCAGTCCTCGACCTCAGTCCCGCTTTCATTGCCTGTTTCGGCGTCGGTTGCCGGTGTACTCGCGTTCGTCCTACTCCTCATATTTCAGGTGATTACTGTCGTTTTGATTCGTGTGATGGTTGCGGATCAACAGACCATTACCCCGGAGAGTTACACGCGACGGATGGGCTGGGTGGTTCTCAACTCAATTGTCGCTGGTATCGTCGTTGGCGTCCTGACGATGATCGGGTTCGTCCTGTTGGTGATTCCGGGACTGTTCCTGACGGTGAGCTTGCTATTCACAGTGGTGTACATCGCCGATGAGGACGAGAGTTTCATTGCCGCGATTCGAGACAGCTGGAGCCTCACATCAGGGAATCGCTGGCGGCTGTTCGGGTTGTATGTCGCCGTAATGATCCTCTTCATGCTTGTCTCGTTCGCATCCGGATTTGCGCTGCCAGCCGGGTCAGCTCTCGCGCTCGTCGTCTCAAGTGTTCTTACCACGATTCTGGTCGTCTATATGATGGCCGTCCTCACTGACGCTTATCGCCAACTGCGCGACGAGAATCAATCGAGACAGGGATCGGAGCCAAACCCTGCCGCTGGTGTATAAGCGAGATAGCCGACACCGCCTGTTCGCCTTCGAACTTGCGGAATCCGAAGAGCGGACAGTCGCGATCGACCGTGAAGCGGGTGGTGGCGAGGACGAGTCATGAGTGGCGTCAGGCGGTCGAGAACCACGGCATGTCCCGCATACGCGAGACCAGTCGAGTTTCCCTGTCAGGGGCCGGCGTGCAACGAGCGCATGCTCACCTACCTAACCGACGAGGATGTCGAAGCACACGAGGGGATTAGGGTACTGCGATACACGCCTAGGACCGATGATGAGCGCCTTGTCTGGTACTGGTTCTGTTCGTCCGACTGTCGTGCCACGTTCGTCAACACGGTCAAGAGCGGTGAGAGAAAAGAAACGCTCTATGAAGGCGATGGTGCGAGTAACGGGGAGGAAAGGGATGGATGAAATGGCGGACGATCAATCGCTGATGCTCTGTACCGACTTGAAGATGCGAATGGAGGCCATTGCCGGACGGCACATACGACACGCAGACGACGCGATAGACCGCCGAGCCAGGGAAATGGCCGAGCACCCCGACGGCGACCTCGTGACCGTAGAGGTGTATGAGCATGGCAGGTAGCGACGAATCGGATGCAGATTTTCTCAGCCGAGTTCGGCCAGCGGAACTGCCGTGACCCCGGCTTTGTCCGCCGCATCCTGCTGTGGCCCGTCCTCCGTCACGAGAGTTAGCCCACGGTCTTCGGCGACGGTGATATAACTCGCATCGTAGAACGTCGCTCCCGTTTCGCGTGCCATGTCCATCGTCGGACGGAGCCGGGCTTCCGTAGCGCGCTCGAACGACACCTCGCGGTTGAGACGGCCGAGTATATCCAGCGCCTCATCCAACTCCTCATCAGTGAGCGCGTCCTTCGCAAATCGGATTTTCCAGAGTGCATTACCGGCCTCGTACATCGTCAAATCGAGAATGTGCTCACCGAACACAGCACCAATATCGACGCTCTCCGGGCCGAGACCCAACACGAGATCAACGAGTGCGCTCGCGTCGAACAGATACCGCTCTCCCACGTCAGTTCTCCTCGCGGGTCTCGCGGACTGCCGTGGCAACGTCGTTTCTGTCCACACGCCCCGCCAGCTGGTCGCCGAGCGCCGCCGAATCCTGTTGGAGTTCTGTCCGGCGGCGGTCGCGGAGTTCCTCGTCAAGGGCTTCCCGGATCACTTCGCTGACGTTGATCCCCTCCCGGTCGATCTCATCTTTTAGCTCATCCGGCACTTTCGCCGAGACAGTTTTCACCATACCCAGTATTACGTTCAGGTACTACTAAAGCGTTGCACTTGTCTGGCGGTTGGGGAGAGAGACTTCGCACACAGATTCGAGAGCGGGTACTGGGAGTCGATTACATGGAAGACAGGCGCAAAGACTCGCTGTTCACGGCGGGGGATACGCGCCTGTCTCCCACCTAAACGGCAGCTATCGCACAGTCACGTCTGTTTCTACCTCATACTTGACGTCGACGGCGCGCGTGCTCAGTATCTCCGCGAGTTCTTCGGTCATGTCCTCGTGTTCGACGGCCTTCGCGAGCGCTGGCAGCATCGCCTGCGTGAACTCGCACGAGGCTTCGACCGCGCCGACGCGCGTGTTCTCATCAAGTAGGTCGGCCACGTCGTCGACGGGATCCTCCCGGTACGCGAACTTGCCGTCTGTTCAGATTCACATATTGCGCTCGTACACACGACCCTCTCAAAGCCGTGCTGATCGACCGAGCGACCGCCGCGCTGTCATGCGTCTGTCGGATGGGCGGCTGACGACTCTCGGAGAGCGGACACGAACCGGAGAGGTTCGGCGGCGGATATGCACACGAGAGCGTTGGGTTCGTGTGACTATCGGTAGTTCCCATCGGTCCTGATTGCTGACTCGATTTTTCGATGGAATGGGAGA
>CAZEDI010000153.1:0-3581 GCA_964510865.1 uncultured Halobacteriales archaeon | reverse complement strand
ATCTCTCCGCGATAGGCGTGGGCCATCACTGAACCGAGTCCCGTACTGTCGTCAACCATTTCGCGGCCGATCTCCCGTTGGTCTGGTGCTGTTGGGTCGAACTCGTCGCTACTCGAATCGGGCATAGAGGAGAGACATCTCCTCGCTCCATAAGCAGGTATGGTGGCGTAACCTGAGTGTCACGTACTGGAGAACATCGAGCGGTACGCATCTCTACTGCTCAGAGGGTCCAGCCACATAGGTACTGGAAGGAGCCTGACCAAAGTGGTCAATGAAGAGTGCGTATTTCACAACCAATTCAGCCCGGAGCGCCCCCGGCCCGGGAGTAGGTTTATTGAATACTGCGTGGTGTTAACTAGCATGGCGGAAACCCACTTCACACCAGCGATCGATTTGAATGGGTTGTCCCCGGATGAGGCCTTCGCGGTTTTGGGAAACGAAATACGGCTAGACATAATCCGTGTACTGTGGCACGCGGACGCCGCCCACGAATACGACGACGTCACCGATACTGCGAAGACGCTGTCGTTCTCGGAACTGCGTCGCCAAGTTGATCTCGATGATAACGGACAGTTCAATTATCACCTCTCGCAGCTCGCTCCTCACTTCATCCGGCAAACCGACGAGGGATACCGTTTGAGCGGTGCGGGCAAGCAGATAGCTAGAACCGTGATCGCTGTTACAGGCGGGGAAAATATCGACTTTTCTGCGAACCTCGAACAGGACTGTCCGTTGTGCAACGCACCCATGACGGTCGCGTACGAGGAGCAGTGGCTCCGGATTAGCTGTACCGAGTGCGACGGGGTGTTCGGCGATAAGGCCCCCGAGGGGTCGGTCTTCTTCTCGAGTTACCCAGCTGCAGGGCTGACAGGCCGTTCTCCCGATGAAGCACTCACGACCGGATTCTACCGATGTATGTTGGATATTGCCTACATGATGCGCGACGTCTGCCGAGAATGCGCGGGCTCGATCTCGGCGTCAGTCGCGGTCTGTAAGGAGCACCAGGTATCGGATGGGGAGCCCTGCTCTCGCTGCGGGAGTCGGTTGCCGGTCTGGACCGAACAACAGTGTGACACCTGTGGGTTCGCAAAGCGTCTGCCCGTGGAACCGTTCGTCCTGACTCTTTCTCCCGTGATTGGATTTCTCGACAACGAGGGAATCGATGTTCTCGCCCCGGCCTTCGACGAGATCATCGATCTACTTCAGAATCGTATCGAGACCACCGTCACCGAGGAGCCGTTCCGCGTGAAAGTCACTATTGAAGGCGAGGCGGCAACGCTCAGTGTCACCCTGGACGACGATATGAACGTCGTCGGCCTCGACCGCAAGTCGTCGGGCTGACGTTAAGAGTTCGGCCATCCCCTAATCGGGATGCAGGGAGTACGACCTCTCAGTTCCGGTTCGTGAACGAGAGTTCACTAGCCTCGATTAGAGAAATATAATTCTCCTAATAGATAAGTGCAATCCCGCCGTAAGCCTAACCGGTCATGCCGGACCAAGACCTCATCGACTTCGGCATCTGGCGCGAGATGGACGAAGACCTCACGACCGAGGAAGCAAAACAAGAGGCGCTCGCAGCGTCTCAGCGGGCAATCGCGGAACTTAGCGAGGAGGACGTCGAGATGGAGTGGGTGCGGACGGACGTGCTGGAGGGGCCAGGTGATGAGACCGATTGCGCGTACTGTCACTACCGCGCCCCGAGTGAGGAGGCCATTGAGGAACACTCCGAGCGGGCCGGCCTCCCTGTGACGGAACTCACGCGCCTGGACGACCAATTCGACCAGAGCGACCTCGAATAACCGAACCTATGTCAGAACTCAAGACGCTCAGCCTCGACGATCTGGAACTCGTCGAATCGACCCAATCGAACTCGGACATGGAGGTGAACGTGAACTTCCCGTTCTCGTCGGAGTTCCCGGCAGCGAGCGGGCTGGAACTCGAAGGTGGCCATAACGTCGTGTACTTCGAGATCGACCCCGGGAAGGAATTGGCGACCCACAAGGACAGCCCCGAAGAACTCATCGTCTGTCTCGAAGGCGACGAGATCGAAGCCTGGGCCGGGGATGCGGAGGGAATGATCGGCGCTGGCGATCTGGCGGTGATTCCACCGCTAGCTCCACACGGCTTCCGCAACACCGGCGATGTGACGGCCCGTTTTCTGGGCGTCTTCTCCGATAGTACCCTAATCGCCGAGTTCGAAGAAGAACTGGAACCGTTCGGAGACCGCGTCGTCAAGGCGTAGGACGCGGATCCATTCGGGCACTAACGCACCCCAAAGGAAACAAGCCAATGACACCACACGAGACGACCGACGAACCGGTCACTGACAAAACTGGATTCGAACGGCGGCCGCTGCTGAAAGCATTCGGGGCCAGCGCAGCACTGTCGCTCGGCAGTGGCGTGGCAACCGCTCACGACGGCGAAGACGGTGACAACGGGGAGGCTGATGCGGAGATCGATCCGCATTACGGCTTTTCCACACCGAACGCAGACGATCTACCGGCGGACCTCGAACCGGATCACGAGGTCGAACTCCACATCGCCGATCCCACCCCGGAAGAACACGGGCCTCTGTTCCACTTTGAGCCGACCGGGCTGGCGGTACAGGGAGGCGACATCGTGCAGTTCACGTATACGACTCCCGACCACACGATCACGGCCTACCATTCCGGACACGGGTTCCAGCAGCGGGTTCCGAACGACGTGCCGCCCTTTTCGTCGCCGGTCGTCAATTTTGACGGAGCCTGGCTCTATCGATTCGAGACCGAAGGCCTGTACGATCTGTACTGTGCCCCGCATCATATCCTCGGAATGACGATGCGGATCGTCGTGGGGGAACTCGACGAGGAGGATGTGCCGGACTACGAGGATACCTTCGAGGGTTCCGAGGAGCCGCCGCTCTTGCCTCCGTTTAGCAAAGAAATGCTCGAAGAAGAACTCGAAGCGTTCAGCGAGCCTGGCAAAAACGTCCGCCCGGAGTGGGTGTGGCTCACACCTGTCGAGGTTCTTGACACGGAGGCGCTTGATCCTGAAAATATTCAGGACGAGGGCACAGTCTCGTTTAACGACGTCCTCAACGATATCGATCGTATCGAGACGGATCACGACCACGAGTAGTGAACGTTCGGCATGCGGTAGGTGCCAAGTCACCTACCGCTCTCTTCGCCAACCATGTCGGCGAACGAGCGATAGCCAGCACGGCCACGTTGGCCACCACTGATGCTTTAATCGGTTGGTAGATGCACTCAATGTTGAGATACGGGTCGTCAGAAGGGTAGATAGTTTCTGCTGATCGAGCTTCAACGGAAGTGAAAGTGGGCATCTCGGATCTAACGAAATCGGGAGGTCGAATTCCGCCACAACTGCCCTTCTCGGCTTTGTCCTTACTGATTGACGCTCTACCCCGCCGGCGGGGGATTTGAACCACGGTCGAAGCAAGCTCCTCTCCGATTCGACTCTCCAACGTGACGTATTTGTCGCTCGCGGAGTTGCTCGCGGCAAAAGTAAGCCGGTGGGGGGATTTGAACCCCCGGCCTATTCCTTACGAAGGAATCGCTCTAGCCAGTCTGAGCTACACCGGC
>CAZEDI010000152.1:0-3679 GCA_964510865.1 uncultured Halobacteriales archaeon | reverse complement strand
CGGGGATTCATCACATGATATTATCTCGTGAACAGATGTTCACGGCGTGAACGCGCCACCCTCGACGAGGTACGCGCCGTCACGGGTCGGCCCGGGGGCAGCCACCCGCTGTACTGCGATCGGCCCTCCGGGACCGCTCGCCACGGACGGAATCAGCCCGTCAGCGGCTCACCCCGGAACAGCCCAGCGACGGCGAGGACGACTGCGAGAACGTAGATGAAGGGCGCGAGTATCTGGGGAAAGAACGGCTGGTAACCCGGGAGTATCTCCAAGTATACGAACGCGAAGTCCGTGATTCCGAGAACGATGAGATTGATCCACAGGCCAAGCGGGTCGTTCTCCCAAACCAACGTACCGGCGACGATGATCGCCAGGATGCCGAGGCCGGCGATGTCGAAGTAGTAGTGAGCGACCACGTGTCCGATGTGGGTGAGTGTCGCGTCGATCTCGCTGGGCTCGAGGTAGATCTCGGATTGTGTGAACATCTCGGCTGGCCCGGACGTGAAGAAACTCAGGAGTGCCGACCCACCGACCAGAACGTGAATCACGCCCCAGAGTACGAATAGACCCGCTGCAATCCGATTGTACCGGTTGCTTGTCCTCGGCCTCCTGTCGAACAGCGAGCTAGTGTCGGCCATCGATCTGCCCGTCCTGTCGGATACGTGGTACTGGGCGATACGCCTTCGTCCGTATCACGCTGCCGGGCAGCATCGCATCGCGCGGCGCCCTCTGCAGGTCTGGTGTGCTCAATCTTACCACCGAAAGATAGCACGCGGGTGGGGATGATTATATTACGGCGTGACCAGCTGTTCACGGCGTGAACGCGCCGGACCGCACGGGATCGGATTCGGCGCGTCGGGCGTCGAAATACGACTCGGCCCAGGACCGCACGGCCGACGCCGTGGATTTCACCACGCCCGGGGGCGCTCCGTCCTCGTGGTGCCCACACACCATGACGTGGTCGTCGATGCCCTCTCGTGTTTCGAAGAGTCCGAACATCATGAGCGGTTCCTCCCCGCGGTACTGGTAGACGCTCGCCGTGGGCGCGTCCGCCATATCTCGAAATAGCCGGGCGAGTTCCGGCTCGGTCGGGATGACGTCGACGACTGCCGGTGCGAGAATCAGTTCGAGGTCGAGATCGCCGGTGGAGGTCGCGTCCCCCACCATGTGGAAGAATTCCCGGTCGAGGCCCGTTCCGATGGCGCGAATCCTGGTACTCTCTGACACCTGCTCGATGATGGTGGTCGTCTGGGCGGTGAAATCATCCCACGTCGGGGTGATGACGGTCGCGTCTCGTAAGTGACGGAGGTCGAACTCGAACTCGTTTACGTGGAGCCAGTCGACGGTTTCGCCCAGGCAGTCCAACGTCCGGAGGTTGTCGACCAGGCGGGTGAGCTCCGTGGAGACGAACGTACCGGATTTCGTCGCCTCGTAGTGATCGTTGGTTCGCCGGATCCACTCCCGGTCCTCGAGGTCGGCGAGGATCCGACTCAGCGTGACTCGGGAGACATCGATCCGTTCTCTGAGGTCGTTCCGCGTCGTAGGCGCGTTAGCGATCTCTGTCAGGACCTCGAGACGGTTCCACGAACTCACGAGAAACTCGATGTCGTCCTGGGCGTGTCCACGGAATCGCGAGGGTTCAGCGTCCGTCATTCGCAGTTGTCCTGTGTGGTATGTTGTCACATTGGATAAATCTATTTCCCCACTGGGGCCACTCCGGTGTGGCGGGGTTTCGTTCACACTATCGCATCGGGATCGGTATCACACGGCCGCCGGCTTTCGCGCGACCACGAGCGACATACCCGGCGACTCCCGGATGCTTTGATAGGACACCTCCGAGAACCCGGCCTCGACGAGCCACGTCTCGAGGTCGTCGTACGGATACGATCGGCCGCCGGTGAAGACGAACAACCCGAATCCCAGCAGCGCCGCGATGCCGTCCGCAAACGACGAGTCCATGGGGTTGAACGGCAGCCGGCTCGACGACGGCGGATCGGCCACCTGATCGAGGATCGCGACGGTACCCCGGTCGGTCGTCGCCCGGGCGAGGTCCTCGAACAGTTCCTGGTTGCCGTCCGCGGTGAGCCCGTGGACGATCTGCCCGAGGAAGGCGAAGTCGTATCCCTCGGGGAGTTCCTCCTCCTCGAAGTCGCACTCGACCAGTTCGATCCGCTCGCGCATCTCCGGTCGTTGCTCGAGGGTTCGTTCGGCGGCCTCGAGGCCGATGGGCCAGTCGATGACCGTCCCGTAGAGGCCGGGATCTTCCTCGCAGAACCGGACGGTGTACAGGCCGTGACTGCCGCCGACGTCGAGCATCCGCTCGGCGCCGTCCGGGAGCGTGACGGCGTCGACGACGGGATCGACCAGATCCGTGGCGAGCCAGCGCATCATCGCCTGGTAGCCGCGACCGACTTCGCCGGACTGAACGGTCTCCCAGCCGATCACTCCATCCTCCGGCGCCTCTCGAACGGCCTCGGTGGCGTCCCGTCCCTCACGGGCCTGGGTCTTCAGGAATGTCCCGATAGCTGGCAGGTTTTCCTCGGGGAGCGAGCGTTGCGCGGCCTTCGTGAGCCGGCACGTGTCCCCGTCCCAGGTCAGATATCCCAGCGGGACGAGCGTCCGAAGGAGGATTTCGATCCCCTCGGGATCGGCGCCGGTGCGGTTCGCAAGAGTCTCCACGTCGAGGGGTTCCTCCCGGAGTGCATCGAACACGCCGAGTTCCATCGCCGCCGTGATCGCCTGGACAGTGAAGGGGGCCATCGAGGCGTCGAGGAGTATGCCCGGGATTTTTCCCTGACTGATCAAGCGGCGTTCGATAAAGTTCGGTTGCAGTGGCATCGTTTCGAACAGGTGAACGATGGCCACGATGTTATCGCAAACGGTGTACAATCCTTCAAGGTGTGAACAGTCAGTTCGCCTCCGGCCGTTCGGGGACGAACGCGTCGGCGTCAATAGGCATGGCGTCATCCCGAACGGATTCGAAGTAGGACTCGGCCCACGACCGGACTCTCGTATTTGATGCCTTGACCGTTCCCGGGGGTGCGTCCTCATCGTGCTGTCCACAGAGCAATACCACGTCATCACTCGGTTCGGTGGTTTCGTGGATCCCGAGCATCATCAACGAGTCCTCTCCATGATACCGATAGACAGTTGCCTGATCGGTATCGATGACATCTCTACAGAGACGGCGGAGATCGGGGTCCGACTTGATGGCATCGATGACCTCGGGTTTGTACACCAACTCGAGCGAAAGTTCGCCATCGATCGTGGCGTCAGCCAGCGCCTGGAGGAACTCGCGGTGGAGGCCGGTCCCGATGGCTCTGAGGGTCGTACTCTCGTAGACGAGTTCGACGAGTGTCCGCGTATAGGCCGAGAAATCGTCCCAGGTTGGAGTAATGACGGTCGCGTCCTGTAAGTGACGAAGGTTGAAATCGAACTGGTCCAATCGAATCCAGTTCACGTTCTCGCCGAGATGGTCCAGCGTCCGAAGGTTGTCGAGCCGTCGCGTGAACTCTTCGGCAACGAACGCGCCCTGTGGGGTGGCTTCACAGCGTCCGTTTTGTCGAGCGATCCAGCCGCGGTCCTCGAGGTCGTCGAGAATACGGTTGACGGTCACTCTCGAGGCACCAGTCAGTTCTCTGAGTTCGTGGCGGGCCCGTGACGCTTCTGTTAAGTCATC
>CAZEDI010000151.1:0-3692 GCA_964510865.1 uncultured Halobacteriales archaeon | reverse complement strand
CACCGTTCTCGTCGATCGGGGCGCGTGGCTACACATGGTCCTTCAACGGCATCGTCTCCGATTTCGACACGTCACACACGGAAATCGGAACGCCGTCGAACGAGTCATTTGAGAAGTAAACCGACGAATAAAACGGTTCTCCAACTTCGAAACGGCCAATCTCCCTACCCAAACCGGTGCATCAGTTGGCTGTGCGTTCTCGGGTACTGATTGCGAGGCCATTCCCGACTGGTGCCACGACGGTGTGGAACGCCCCGTCAGCCCGAACCGTCTGTAGGTAGTCGACCAGCCCGCGGGAACGGTCCTTATCAGCTTTCGTGCCATTCCCACCGAAGTAGTTCACGACGGACGATCGCATTACGTTATCCGCGAGGACGACACCCCCCACGGGGAGTTTCTTCTTAATTGCTTCGAACGCGTCGGTGTACCGCTCTTTCTGGTGGTCGATGAGGACGACGTCGAAGGGGCCATCGAACTGCGCCACCGTCTCTAGCGCATCACCGTGCTCGAAGTGGGCACGATCGGTGAGCCCTGCCCGGTCGAAGAACTCCTCGGCCATCGTGAGCTCGTCGGCGTCGACCTCCGTGAGCACGACCTCACCGGTATCGGGCATTCCTTGTAGGAACCAGTAAGCCGAATACCCGAACCCGGAACCGAACTCGAAGACGCGCTCGGCGTCGGTCGCCCGAGCCATCGACTGGAGGAACCCGCCCGCCTCTCTACCAATGATCGGAAACCCCTGGTCCTCGGCGTGCGAGGCCATTTCCCGCTGGATTTCGTCATGTGACGGGCTGATCGCCTGAAGGAATGCGTCGATGGCCTCGGGGGAACTCATACCCCGTCGTTCACACCCGTGGGTCAAAAATCTCAACCACCCTTCGCCGGATTCGCTGTCCGGGTCGAGGAGGTAAATCGAATCTCTATCACCTCTGCCTCTCTTTCCTTCCCGTTTCTCGTTCGGTCCATCGGTTCCGGACCCAACTCCCCCGGCGACCGATCGGAGCGCGTTTTCTCACCACCGGAGTAGACACGACGCCGTCTATCGGCAATTCGGATACGGGGCATGGCTTGGCAGGAATCTTGGACGGGAATTCCGAAGGGAAATTTCTGCCTTGTTCCGACCCATCAGTTCAAGCGTTTCAGTCCCTTACGTCCAATATTATGTTTCTAACCGTGGCCAATTGAGCGAGCTGGCCTTGTTTAGACGCTCGAATTCAGGCGTGTCCTCGTCGAACTCGGCCGGCTTCGTTCCGGAACAAGTGGCTAAGAGATACCGGTTGTATACGTCGATAGATGTAATCTATCGGCACAGCTGTTCTGGACGCCTCGGCGTACACCATGACCGGTTCCCCTGGGTACCACTCTTGTTAATAACAATGTGTTGATGGTTACAATCGATCAATGGTGGCGTCCTGGCTGTCGTCTAACAAAGCCCGGTCTCCTGTATTCACTGCCGAATCGACGGCCTTCACGATGTCCTTACAGGCCGCTCTCGCCTCGGCGCGTTCGACGAGAACGCTTCGAGTCGACCGCCGAACGCCGTATCGTTACAGGTATCCGGTCGCCCCCGAATTTTCGCGTCATGATCTGGCTCCGCACGGGTGTTCCCGGCGGCACGACTCCACGCGGGAGAGAACCACGCCGGTTGTGACTAGGACCATCACCTGCCGAGGGCTACGCAGTGCCGTCGCGGCCGCGGATGGTGGGCGGCGGTCGCGGACGACGGCCTTCCCCGACCGGTGACCCAGCCGCGGTTGACGTCCGCTAGATCAAGGAATTCGTGGATGGTTGCCTCGACGGCCGACTGAACGGTTCCGATACGGCCTATCTCTGGGTAGCTGCTGGTGGCGCTGCCGCGCTCACCTTTGGGTCCAGCCGACGAACGGCTCCTCGGGTTCGATCTCGAAAGCGTCGATCAGGACGGCAAGCAGCTGGTAGCCGGCGCTGAGCGAGGCGATCCCGACGAGTTGTGCGTGCGTGTACTCCGCTTCCAACTGGGCGTGTCGCTCGTCCGAAACGGTCCGTGAGAGGACCTCAGTGACGTACTCAAGCAGGAGTGATTCCCTCGGGGAGAACGCCTCGAAATCTCGCTCGGCGATGGCGGACACCTCCTCCGGCGTACACGCGTCGGGAATCGCGATCCGAACGTGTTGATGCCACTCGTATTCGGAGTCCAGGGTCCGAGCGACGGCGAGGATGACAAGTTCCCGTTCTCGTTCTGTGAGCCCGGTATCGGCCCAGAGGGCCTTGAGGAATACGCGCAGGCCGGCTAACACCTGTGCGTTGTTGGCAATCGTCGCGTAGACGTTGAGTGGTCGATCCTGAAGGACGGAGGTGACGAGGTCCGGCTGGTCGCTCGGAAGCTCCGACTGGGCTACTGTCGGCAATCGTGGCATGTCGGCCTACAGTCCGAGGAGGATTAACAATGCTCCGAAGCCAAACGAGGTTAAACTGTGCTCGAGGACACTGGGTAGATCACCCGGTCAAGACGTCCGGGCATGAAGCGATTTTCTCGGCCGATGATCCGGTCGCAGTTGACGCCGAGGGGGCCGATTGTCTCTCGGATGCAGTCGAAGAGGCGGGGAGGCCGTCGGATTCGGATTCGGCGGCATCAATTAGACAGACCATCGCTGTCGGGAGCTCGATGAGGGGTTGGTCTCACCGGTTCACGGCGAGTCGCATGTCGACGTTGTGGATGGACCTTTCGGGTCGTACCAGTCCCTGCTGTTACGGGGAGGCGCACGTCATCGGCGCCGCGCTCACGCTCGACGTGGACGTCGCCATCGGGAATGGTGAAGCTGGAGGCGCGGTAGATGCCGGTGGTCGTGGTATCTATGAAGAGAGTGTCGGTGAGATGGGGCTCGTGCAGCCGTGAAGGTGGGGACGTTCATCGAGAGGTCGTTCCGCTGGGTATCGAGCCCCCTGTCACTGCTGATCTGGGAGAAGTGGGCTCGAAAAACGTCGACGTGACCGCCGGTGGCGGGCTCATGGACGGCGAGGAGGTCGTCGACGACCTTCCGGTGGCCAGGTCGCCGCGGACGAAGCGTAGGCCCGTGGAACACAGCTGCGTCGTCCTGATTTCCCCCCGGAGCTTCTCGAGATACAGCCGGGTCGTGACTTTGTACGTCGGCTCATCGATCGTGGCCGGTTAAGCGCAACGTGTGGGTTTCGTCGGAAAGAACCGGGAGCGAATGAGGTGGTTCGTCTCGGGTTTTTCCGCCGCGAACAGCCAGAATCGTTCGTCATGAATCCAGATTATTTCGTTGATCGAGACGTGATTCGGTGATCGACCATTACCTGGCAGTTGAGTAGCCTATTGCATCCTCTTCTGGACGGTGGTTCGATGGCGATCGTCGCCGGATGCATCATGCGTTGATACCGTATTCGAGAGTAATATCCCAGCCGCGTAGAGGGGGATTCCGAGCTTCATGGCGGGCTTCGGAGTCGCCTCTCGGTCCACAAATCACACGTCGAACCCCACGATCGGTTCGGTGAGGCGGTTGAAGGCGACGGTGCCAAACGCGAATTCAGGACTGGCTCGCCCATATCTCCTCACCGCCGGCTCTCAAGGGGGAAGGTTTATTCCTAGTAGTCACACAACGGGGACTATGCGTCGATTTGACAAGGCAATCATCAGTTGTGCCCTCACGGGATCGATCCACGTTCCGTCGATGTCCCCCCACCTCCCCGTT
>CAZEDI010000150.1:0-3720 GCA_964510865.1 uncultured Halobacteriales archaeon | reverse complement strand
ACTCGACGAGCATCTCGTCGCCCTGGACGTCGTCGGAGACGTTCTTGTAGTACGCCACGTTCGGGATGGGCTCACACCCGCCGGAGGTGTTACCCACCATCGACGTTGTCCCAGTCGGCGCGATCGTCGTCGTGTTGTGGTTGCGGATAGAGAATCCGTCCGCCCACTCGTCGGCGTCGACGCCGACATGGTGTTCGAACCACTCCTCGTACTCGTTCGGATCAGCGAACTTCGAGTCCGACCAGTTGGCGAAGGAGCCGCGGGTATCCGCGAGTTCGTGAGACGCCCACTTCGATTCGTGGTTGATGTGGAGCATGAGCTGGTGCGCCATCTCGTTGGCCACTTCCGAGCCGTACTTCACACCGAGTTGAATGTACAGTTGCGCCAGCCCCATGATGCCCAGCCCGATCTTGCGGTTCCTCCGCACCGTCTCCTCGATCTGCTCGATCGGGAAGTCGGACATCGTGACGACGTTGTCGAGGAAGCGGGTCCCCCAGTCGATACGGTGGTCGAACTCGTCCCAATCGATGGCATCCTCGAGGAAGGCTTCGACGGCCTCCGCCTGGGAGCCGTAGTCGTCCTCGTGTTCGCCTGCCCAGACGCGCCAGTCCGGCGAGTCGAGGTCGGCGATGGTCGAGAGATTGATATGTCCGAGATTACACGCTTCATATTCCATAAGCGGCTGCTCGCCGCACGGGTTAGTGGCAAGAATTTCATATTTCGACGAGTCCCCTGTGGGCGTGGACTCCACGGGGAAGGAGTGCATGTCGTTGATCTTATCGAGATAGACCACGCCGGGCTCGCCGTTCTCGTGGGCACCTTCGATGATGCGCTTCCAGACAACGTCTGCAGGCATCTCCAAGGGCTCGCCTGGTTCGACATACTCACCGAGGCCATAGCGCGCGTACATCTCCTCCGTTTCCTCGGTGGCGATATGGGCCTCACCCGTCCGGGGATTGATGAACGTATACTCCTCGTCGTTCTCGACCGCGTCCATGAAGTCGTCAGTGACGCCGACGGAGATGTTGAAGTTAGAGAGGTGACCCTCCACGGCATTACGGAGGTGTTCCGGCACTCGGCCGTGCTCGTCGATGAGTTGGCGGGCCTCCTCGAGGGCTTCGTTGAACGTCGTATAGGTGTAGTCGTCGGGATCGTTGAGCTTCAGCTGGTGTGCGAGAGAGACGTCCTTCCGTTTGGAGTGAACGAACTCGATGACGTCCGGATGGGAGACGCGCATGATCGCCATCTGGGCGCCACGCCGCGTGCCTCCCTGGGCGATCGTTTCACAGAGCTGATCGAACGTCTCCATAAACGTTAACGGTCCACTCGCGATTCCACCGGTAGATCCGACGGGGTCACCGTACGGCCGTAATCGCCAGAAAGCGTAGCCGACGCCGCCGCCACTCTGAAAGACCTCCGCAGCTTCCTTCGCCTTCTCGTGGATATCTGATAAGTCGTCTTCGGGAGACATGACAAAACACGCACTCAACTGCTGGAGCTCGTCGCCGGCGTTCATGAGGGTCGGGGAATTCGGCATGAACGCGAGGTGCTCCATCATATCCTGGAACTCCGCGGCGACGTCCTCGACGTGTTCACGGACCCCGTCGGGGAGTTCGGGTACGAGCGAGTCGAAGGCGAACTTGTTGACGTTCGTCTCGGTGAGCGTCGTTTCGACGTCATCATCGACCGTGGTCCCGTCTCCGAAGACAGCCGCGGCGAGTTCGTCCCGTCGCGGGTGCTCGGGTTTGACGAGATCGGGCGTCACGGTGACCTCGATACCCCGTTCCTCGGCCTCGTACACCGCTTCGGCCAGGGCGATGTTCTTCGCGACGCGTTCGAAGAGATCCTCCGGCGTCTCGACGAGTTCACCGTCCGCGTCACGCTGGAGGTAGCGTGCCGGCAGGATGTTCTCGTATGCGTTCTCGGTCAAGCGGTCGCGGAGCGTCTCGCCATCGACGCGCTTGATCGGGAGTTCGACGTCGTCGGCAGCTAATTCGGAGCTCATAGTCGGTTCCTCCCCTCGTCGCAGGTCGCGTGATGAATAGTTTGTGTCATAGTACGCTGAAATCGCGTTCTCCGTGATCGCAGATAAAGCCTCGTGTCGGCCGAAAACGTGACGTCCAGAGAGATGTCACTTTCGTTCAATTTCATCGTCTGTGGCCTCCGCGCGTGGCCGCGCGTTTCCGACTCATAGACTCGGGCATAAACCTCTTAATGGTATTTGGACCGGGGTGAAAGTGAAGGTTCCGACGGCCAATGTCGGAGACGGCTCATGATTTCCAGTGGAAATACGAGGGGGGTTGCCTCACTGCCGAGCGAGTATCGGTAGCCGACGGCGCGCAGTCGGGCGATTAGTGGACGTTCGGCGGGTCGTGTCCGAGGTATCAGGTGAAAGTGAACGATCAGACAGGCTATCACGCCGGAGGTGGGGATTCCCGGACGAGGTCGAGGAAGTTCTCGATCACGTCGTGGCCGACCGCCGTGAGGACGGATTCGGGGTGGAACTGCACGGCAGCGATCGGGTAGTCGTGATGACGGATGCCCATAACGAGCTCCGTGCCGTCGTGGTCAGCGACCGCCGACACCGCGAAGCAGTCGGGGACCTCGGCTGCGACGAGCGAGTGGTACCGACCCCCCTGGAAGCCTTGCTCCAGGCCGCTGAACACGCCCTCGCCGTCGTGCTCGATCGGGAATGCCTTGCCGTGGACGGGTTCCGGTGCGCGATCGATCGAGCCGCCGTAGGCGTACACCGCGGCCTCGAGACCCAGGCAGACGCCGAGGGTTGGAACCTCGGGACTCACCTCGGTGAGGACGTCGTTCGTAATGCCGACGTCCCGTTCGTTCTCGGGGTGACCCGGGCCCGGCGAGATCACGATCGCGTCGGGGTTGCTCTCCCGTACGTCCTCGAGTGTCGCGTCGTTCAGGAGCACCTCCGTTTCGGCGTGGACACTCACGTAATCCACGAGATTGTAGGTGAACGAGTCGTAGTTGTCGATGAAGACCACGCGCGTCATCGTGTCGCCTCCGTCGCGACGGTCTCCTCCTCGATCCGCTCGAGTGCAACGAGCACGCCGTCCATCTTGCTCTCGGTCTCCTCGTACTCGCTCTCGGGGGCAGAGTCGGCGACGATACCTGCTCCCGCACGCACCGAGACGCGGTCGTCTCCGTCCGCGGCGCCGTCCTCGACCGTGGCGGTTCGGATGACGATGGCGAAGTCCGCGTCGCCAGTCCAGGAGAAGTAGCCCACGCCGCCTCCATAGGGCCCCCGCGGCGTGAGTTCGAGGTCGTCGATAATCTCCATCGCCCGGATCTTCGGCGCGCCCGACAGCGTCCCGGCCGGAAACGTCGCGCGCGTTGCGTCGAACGCATCGTTCTCGGGGGAGAGTTCGCCCGTCACTGTCGACTCGATGTGCTGGACGTGGGAGTACTTGAGAACGTTCATGAACTCCTGGACGCGGACGGTACCCGAATCGCAGACCCGACGGAGATCGTTGCGTGCGAGATCGACCAGCATGGTATGCTCGGCGCGCTCCTTGTCGTCGGCGAGCATTTCACCAGCGAGTCTGCGGTCCTCGACTGGGCTGGTGCCGCGCGGACACGTCCCTGCGATTGGATTCGAGATGACCTCCGTCCCCGTGACGGACACCAGGGTCTCCGGGCTTGCCCCGACGATCGTGAGGTCGCCGTGTCGCAGGTGGTACATGTACGGCGAGGGGTTGA
>CAZEDI010000149.1:0-3808 GCA_964510865.1 uncultured Halobacteriales archaeon | reverse complement strand
AGGACTTGCTGTACGAGATGCGCTTCGATCCCTCGACCTCCCAGTACGCCGAATACGGCCCGTTTTTCACGGGACAGCGACTCCAGCCCGAGCAGCTCGAACAATTCCTCGCGGGGAACTCCCTGGACGAGGAGCCCGACGCAGGGGATGAGAGCAGCGACGCCACCGGTGACGGGGGCGGCACCCATATTCGAGAGGAACTCGACGACCTCGATGTCTACGCGGGCCAACCGCACGGAGAGGACGTCCACGCCCTCGTCGTCTACTCCGAGGCCGACGCCGAGGAGCTCTTCGAGGAGGTAGACGGCCTCCGGACGAACTTCGATCACTACGACACGCACGTCAAAACGGCCGTCTACGAGGACGAGGCGAGTGACGACGGGCGGATCGCGGTCGTCAGCATCTGGGACACGGAGCGAGCGGCAGACACCGCCGCCGGGTTCCTCTCTGACCTCCCGGGAATCGTCGGTCGCGCCGGCGAGGAATCCGGCTTCGGCACGATGGGCATGTTCTACACGATCGAGCCCGACCACCGCGAGGACTTCGTCGAGACGTTCGGCGATGTCGGTGACCTCCTCGAGGAGATGGACGGCCACCTCCACACCCGACTCATGGTGAACCGGGAAGACGAGAACGACATGTTCATCGCAAGCCAGTGGGAGGGACGCGAAGACGCGATGGCATTCTTCCGCTCCGACGCTTTCGCAGAGACCGTCGAGTGGGGACGCGAGGTGCTCGCTGACCGGCCGCGCCACGTGTTCCTCGCCTAACTCGTCCGGCGTGTCCGATCCGGGACATCTGTCGAAGTCGGTGGGGAGGACCGGTACGAAAACCCCTTTAGTTTATGACGGCCAATTGAGAGTGCGATGACCAAGCGACACGTCTCGCTCCCGGGGGATGCGGAGGACGGGGTTCGAGCGTTCGTCGAGGACGTGGACGAACGCCTGACCGAAGCCGAGAGCGAGGGCGGGGTCTGTGACGTCGTCGAAGACGTCCTCATCGACCTCTTCGGCGACCGCGATGCCTACGATCGGTGGCAGTCGGGCGCCGCCGTCTCGCCGGCCGAACGTGTTCGTCTCCAAGGATACGACCCGTGCAACTCGACGCTCGAGAGCGAGTACTACGCGGAAGTCGCAACCATGGAAGCAAAATTCGAGCGTTCGAAGTACCTCCAGTGGCTCTGGCGGCAGTTTGACGCCACGCCCATGGCCGACAATATCGCGTTTGCCCTCCGCTTTCGCCGGATGCTCGCCAGCCATCTCTTCGCCGACGTTGGCGAGAACTGCCGGTTCTTCAAGGGGATTTCCTTCACCTATGGCCACAACATCGAGATTGGCGATAACGTGGTCATCCACGACGACGTTCACCTCGACGATCGCGGGAAGCTCTCGATCGGCGACCGCGTCTCTATCTCCGACGGTGCACATCTCTACTCCCACGATCACGATATCGTCGACCAGACCGAGGTGCGAAACTACCACACCATCATCGAGGACGACGCGCGCGTCACCTACGACGCGATGGTTCGCGCGGGCTGCCGCATCGGCGAGAACGCCGTCATTGGGGCACGGGCTGTCGTCCAGTCGGACATTCCAGCGCACCACATCGCGGTCGGCATGCCCGCGAAGAGCGTGAAGATCAAACCGGGATTCGAGGACGAGGCCGAGCCACTCGATGACGCTAACGTTCGCCGCGAAGACGACCGTGAACTCCCCTATGACTTACCCGCGGATCTCGATCGCTACGACGAGTTTCAGCGACCGCCGGCGTACTCCGAGCCCGTCCATCCCCACGAACGCCCTTGACATCCTCACTCGCCTCGTCGCCGTGACACGCTCCGTCGGTTTCTGTCACGAGTGAGATACAGTGCACTGTCGATCAGGAGTGCGAGGCTCACGACGATCATGCCTGCAATAGTTAGGAGTTCCGCGAACCGGACCCAGGGTGGGAAGATGAATCCCGCCCAGGATTCGACTGTCGTTACGAGGGGAGATCCCCTGGTGACGGTCCCATTGCCCCCGAATGACTTCGCCGTGGGGACGTCTGTCGGCTCCTCGGGGAGTCCCAGACGATCCGCATCGTAGACGATACCGCGATCGCCAGCCAGCGAGTACTCCCAGACGATGTTCCCTGTGGTGTTGATCTCGAGGACCCGAAAGTTCCGGGAGTCGACGAGCAGCGTATTGCCGTTCGGGAGCCGGTCAGCGTCTCGCGGCCAGGCGAGCTGACCACTCCCGCCCGAGTATGACCAGAACGGCTCGCCCGTCTCGACGTCGATCTCGACGATCCGGTCGTTTTCGCTATCCGCGACCAGGAGCGTCTCGTTCGCGAGCCGATTCGGATTATGCTGTTCGTTGAGCACCTCGTGATCCCCGGGGCGACCGATCACGTCCACGATCTCCTTCGTGTCGCGCTCGATCTCGAGGACGACGTCGAAGTTGCGAATGGACAGCTGGATGTTGCCGGAGGGGAGGAGATCGATGTCGTTCAGGTGCGTCCAGTCCGACTCCGGGCCGCCTTTGCGGAACTCGTCCGCCCGGTCCGCAGGCACGTATTGCTCCCAGAACTCGGTACCTGCTGCGATGTGGTTCTCCGCCCGCCAGCTCCAGGTGATCTCGCCATCCTGGTCGACGATGAACGCACGGTTGTTGCCCATGTCCGCGATTGCAACCTCACCAGTCGGGAGCCGATCGGCGTCGTGGACTTCGTGGTGGCTCATGAATGCGTCCGTCCACGAGTACTCCCAGACGATCTCGTTCGTGTCGACGTCTACCTCGATGACGCGGTTGAGGATGCAGTGATCGTTCGCGTACTCATCAGGACACTCCTCGAGCGGGAGTCTGGTCCCCACCGCGAGTTGCACGTTGCCAGTTGCAAGCATCTCGCCGTCGAATACCCTCGTGTCGGGGGGGTCGAACTCCCAGGCGATGGTCCCGTCCTCGTCGACGATGAAGGCCTTGCCGTTGTCCGAGCCGAACCAGCCGTAACTCTGGACGGTGAGCAACGTGTCACCGTCGTAGGTGCCATCCATCCACCGTGTCGTCTCCGAACCGGCCGTTGCCGCTTGTAAGCCGAGCGTGAGCACGAGCACCGCGAGAACGGCCGCGAGGAAGGCTAACCGCCGCCGGCGATCCATACGGGAGGGAGCGACCGGGCGTTCCTAACGGCTTCGATCACGTCTACGCGGGAATCACGAGGTGACTATGTGGTCAGCATTTCACGCGATCCTCACGGTTCTCACGAGCAGGTGCTGATACGTTCCGACGCAAGGGCGTATCCGCTGGATGGCGTATCACTAGGTGAGTGCGAATTCAGGGGGCGTTCTCGCTAGGTGGAGATCGGTATCTCACCTTTGTGTACACCTGGGTGACAGTGCCGATCGTAAGGGCGCAAATCGATATAGCGATATTCACTTCATCCCCGGATTTCGGGTGGAAACGAAAACCGGGTGACTCAGAGCCGCTGTGGTGACGAAACGGAGGTTCATGGCGGTCAGTCTGTAGAATCTGGGTTCGCCCGGGAGTTTCGGGAGGATCCCGTTGCCGCATCTGGAAAACGAGGGGTCACGAGCACTCCAGATGAGACAGTGGGCCGCTCCTTGGTGACCCCTGGATTCGACGCGACGTGAGCTATCGGTTCAGCCGCTCGGTCAGATTAGTCGATCGAGCGCGCTGTCTCATTTACCGGCGATCGGAGGTGCAGCGGCGCCTGAGATTCCGGCCAGTGGCATTCCGGGCGGACATCTCGAGCCCGGGTGAGTCTGCAACGCAGCACGTCCGTGACAGATCGATCTTTTGCAGGTACCGGG
>CAZEDI010000148.1:0-3818 GCA_964510865.1 uncultured Halobacteriales archaeon | reverse complement strand
AACGTCCACTCCCACGAGTGGCAGGAGTTCATCGAGGTCGAGATGACCCGCTGGAGCGCCCGCGAGTACCGCGAGGCGTTCCGCGAGGCCGGGCTGCACGTCGCCGAGCAGGACAACGTTCCGGATCGAGAGACGGAGATCCCGCCGGAGAGCGAGTTCCCGACCGAGGACTGGGAGACGCGCGAGGACATGGTCGAGCGCTACCGGGAGTACGGCACGCTGCTGACCGTCGGCGTCGAACCCTAAATCGGTCGCTCGGACTCGCCGCAGCGTTTCGACGCTGCTGCACGGGCGCCGCTCCCGGGCGTTGAATAGCAGTTGGTGGCGCGATTCCTCATACGAATGATACGTTTGTAATCTCAAATAGCGCGCCGCCGTCCGTACCCGTGCTGACTGTCACGTTCCAGCCGTGGGCATCGGCAATCTTCTCGACGATATGTAAGCCGAGTCCGGAGCCTTTGTTCGCTGAATACCCACGGTCGAAGATGCGAACGCGTTCCTCTTCCGGGATGCCGGGGCCATCGTCCTCGACGTAAAACCCGTTATCGAGCGTTCCAACGCGCACTGTAACGTCGTGGTCCGTGTGCTCGATAGCATTCCGGAACAGATTTTCGAGCAGTTGCCGCAGTCGGGTTTCATCGGCCTCGATACAGACCGGCGAGGTGAACTCGGGGATCAGGACACCGTCTGCGGTGGCGACGGTTTCCCAGCCGGTGTCGATAGCCCGTTCCAGATCAACGGGTGTGAGCTCCGAAACGACGTCGCCTTGTTTGGCTAATACCAGTAACTCCTCGAGAAGCGTGTCCATCCGGTCGAGCATGATCCCGATCTGATCGAGCGACTCGGACGAGCCCTCCGCTCGCGCGAGTTCGAGACGACCACTGGCAACGTTCAGGGGATTGCGCAAATCGTGCGAAATGACGTGCGCGAACTGCTCTAGCTCCTGGCGGTGTTCCACACGGCTGATCGCGTTTGCTGTATGCGTCACCAGGAGCTCGGCCAGTTCGCGGTCAGTTTCCGAAAAGAAGGCCGGCTCTTCGGACACGGCTTGCAAGATACCGATATCGCCGATCGGGATACTGAGGCACGATGTGTAGGGGCCCTGTGGTTTTGCCGCGTCGACTGTCTCGACGTTGTCGATCACGTACGAGTTTCCAGTCCTGTATGTCTGGCCCGCAATCCCTTCGTCAACGTCCATGGACTCGGTGACGCCATCGCCGGGGATCGCCGAGGATTTCGCCTGTATCGGGAGTTCGCCCCCTCGCTCCAGCGAGACGATACAGTTGTCAAATTCGAGGACGTCTTCGGCTGCTTGAACTGTTCGCTCGCAGATCTCGTCAATCGTATCGGCCGTCTGTAAATCGAATGCGACCTGGTGTAGTACCGTGATACGGCGTTCTGTGAGGCCGCGGTCTGTATCTTGCATTATTAGCGATACACTACACTCTGAGGGCGGTTCACTCCACGGAACGATTGATTCCCGACCCTCTTGTAAATATCGCTCACCGTGAATGTGCTGGGGAACGACGGCGCCTCCTGCGGCGCGTCTGCGATGTGGAACGAGTGCTCTCATAGCTCGAGGGTGACCGAGTGTTTACAATCCCGTACGGTGATATTTCGGTGAATGGAGGGGCTGCTCTGGTACCTGCTCGCCAGCTCGCGGGGCGGGCCAACACGGGTCCGGATTATCCGGGTGCTCGACGAGCAGCCGCGCAACGCCAACCAGCTCGCAAATCAGCTTGACCTCGATTATACGACGGTCCGTCACCACCTTGATGTCTTACTAGAAAATAATGTTGTCAACCGGGTTGGCGACGACTACGGGGCAGTCTACGTGTTCACCGAGCAAACCGAGGCCAACTGGGAGACGGTCGAAGAGATCCTCGACACCGTCGAGACAGGCAAGTCGTAAGCTAACCCACCCCTAAAGGGGTGGGTTTCCGCGCTGTTACCGCTATGAATTGGGACCAAATTTGGATAGCGCATATAACGGTGACCTGCTAAGACCATGACGATGGAGGTCTGGCTCCACGCCGCCCGCGCCGCCGCCGCCCTCAACCTGGTAGTACTGGGAGGGCTCGGAGCGGTCTGGTTCAACAACTATCGCCAGCACGGTGCCCGGCACACGCTCGGGTTGCTCATCTTCGCCAGTCTACTGTTCGTCCAGAACCTGCTCTGGCTGTACTTCTACGTGCTGCATCCGGACTTCATCGGCTGGTTCGTCAATTCCAGGATCGATGTCCAGGTCGGGGTGACGATGCTCTGTGGGTTCGAGCTGGCGGCGCTTCTGTTTCTGGCACGGATCACGCGGCTGTGACCGGCCAACTTCGGACGAATTTTGGACTAAGTTTGGAAAATCGTCTTTTGCCGGTTCGGCGAACTCTGCCGTGTATGCGTATACCACGACGCACGATCCTGGGGGTAACTGCCGGGACGATCAGCCTGACGGGGTGCATTGGTGGCGATGACGGAGCTGCCGCCCCGGACGGCGAGAACGAGAGCGATGAAGATACGGGGGGATACGGAGGCGGAACAGCCGATGGTAACGACGCAAACAGAACAGACAACCAAACCGATTCGGGACAAGTAACCATCCAAGTCCGGTCGCATGCCGACCACGGGGATATTCTGGTTGGCCCCGATCAGCTGACCCTCTATATGTTCGACCAGGATACGCAGGGAGACGGCGCGAGCGCTTGCTACGACGACTGTGCCGCTGCCTGGCCACCAGTGACAGCTACCGATCCCGTCGCCGGCGACGCCGTAACCGCGGAACTCACGACCTTTGAACGGGAGGATGGCACGGCACAGGTGGCCGCCAATGGCTGGCCGCTGTACTACTTCGCACAGGACGAGGAACCGGGCGACGTCGAAGGGCAGGGCGCGAACGATGTCTGGTGGGTGTTGCGCCCGGACGGGACGCCGGTGAAACCAACTGACGATGGATGAGCATGCGGAGGTCGCGAAGGGAGCGGATGCCGACCGTCATTTTTGTCAATGCGAATAGCTCTGGTGAATTAGAAAACACTCTTCCCGTAAGAAAAATCGTTCCACCAGCGATCAACAGCCCCGATAGGGCCGGTAGCTCAGCCAAACGGCGACCAGAACCGGCGTGAGGACGAGAAGCAAGACACCACCGAGAGCCAGTAGTGTGAGCGAACGCAACGAAAGGCGGGTTCGTCGGGCGGCTGTCGCGGACGTCTCCCGATTGATCTGTGGCCGGGCGGGCTGTTTGCGATCCGTACGAGAAGATAGACGCCGTGTAGCTATCAGATTCTCGTGACCGAGCCTGTAGGCCACCGACTCGGGCGTCCCTCAGGGAGTTCTCTCGCCGGCTTTGATCTCGACGTCAAGCCAGTTCTCCTCGGGCGGGAGCGGACAGGCGAACGTCTCGCTGAACGCGCAGAAGGGCGAGTACGCGAGGTTGAAGTCCACGACGATCTCGTCGCCGTCCGAGAGCTCCCGGTCGGCGTGGAGTTCCATGTACCGACCCTGGCGGTAGGTCTGTTGGCCGGTCGTCTTGTCGCGGAACGGGACGAAGTAGGCGTCGTCACCCTGCTGGCGATACGCCGAGAGCGTCTGCTCGGTTCCGCGGATCTCGAAGGTCAGCGTCGCCTCGCGGAGGTAGCGCACTTCCGGGCCGTTGCCGGTGGTCTCCATCGCGACGCCCTCGGGGTCGTCGTGGACGGTCACCGAGGCGTCGACCCGGTACTCGGGGTCGGGATCGAAGTACTCGAGCCCGTCGAACGCCTCCCGGTCCTCGGGCGGGATCGGCGACTGGCGGTGCTCGGCGAAGAACTCGTCTTTCTCCTCGCGCT
>CAZEDI010000147.1:0-3852 GCA_964510865.1 uncultured Halobacteriales archaeon | reverse complement strand
GTTCCGGGGCGAAGCACCCATGGTGACAGCCCCGATATCGTTCGCTCGATGGACGATTCATTGGCGGGAAATCACGCAATCGTCACCGGCGCACGGTCGGGGATCGGCCGTGCGACGGCCGAGAGGCTCGCATCGGAGGGCGTCTCATTGACGATCGCGTCACGAACTGCAGACGAACTCGGATCCGTTGCCCGATCGCTCCGACAGAGATACGATGTCGACGTCGACCCTGTACCGACCGATGTCGGGGATCCATCGGCCGTTGTCTCTCTCATCGATGCGGCCATCGATCACCACGACGGCGTGGATATCGTGGTTAACAACGCTGGAACAGGCGTTCATGGCGACGTCACTGATATCACGACCGCGGACTTCCAGAGGATCGTCGATACGAACGTCAGTGGGACGTTTTACGTTGCACGCGAATCGCTGCCGGCCCTCCGTGTCAGCGGTGGCTCCCTCGTGTTCATGGGGAGTTTCGCCGGACAGTTTCCGTTTCCGGCGAATCCCGTCTATGCGGGTACCAAAGCGTGGGTGAGACAGTTCGCACACAGTATTGAAGCCCAGGTCGGTGCCGAGGGCGTCGCGGTCTCAGTGATCAACCCCGGTGGTGTCCGGACGGAGTTCGAGGTTGGCGAGGATACCACGCAGACGGATCGCTATGAGAAAGGCGAGGCGCCGGAGCCCGAGGAAGTCGCTGACTGTGTCGCCTTCGCGTGTCGGCGAACCGAGGCTGCGACGGTCCACGAAATCAATCTCTATCGCCGCGATCAGTTGGCAACCTTCTAGTGTCGCTTCGGTCAAGAACCGCTGAATCCGCCGCTCCGGTGTCCTTCGATCGAGTATCGCTGGTGATGGCTGAAGACACGATCGTCGGCCGGAGCGACTAAAGTCGGTCGATGGCGCCTAAGACGCCACGTGTACAGACGTCTGCCTGGACGCTGGCGATCGGCTCGGGATAATCGCCCCCCAAGTCGATCAATTCGCGACGAACCGCATCGATGGTTGCCTCGAGGTCTTCCTCACACTCCTCATAGAGGGCGGGCACGCGCTCGACGAATCGCGTCAGCTGCTCGGCTGCGGTTTCGAACAGGGCTGTGGGGTCGTCCCGGATTCCGTAGTGGCTTAGCGCCACGAGCGTCGGATCGATCGCTGCCAGCCGGTCGATACTGGCTCGCGTTGCCTCGATATCAAACGAAGGGACGGTTGTTGGCGGATAGAACTCGTCCGATCGAGGATAGTATCTGCCGATCGCTTCATTGGCAAACAGGAGGTCGGCCTCGGGACGGACGACGGACAGGTGATCCGGGGAGTGACCAGGCGTATGGACGAGTTCGAGCGTTGCCGATCCGGTATCGATTCGACGTCCCTCGTCGGTCACGGTTTCGAGTCGCTCTGTCGACAGGGGTGTCTCCGGCGCCCCCATCGACTCGAACCCCTCGCCGAGTGCCTCGGCCGAACTCGAGACGAGTGTCTCGAACCGACTCGGATCGGTGAGCCACTCGGCCATCGACTCGTGGAGGTAAATCGTTGCGTTCGGTGCTGCGTTCTGGAGGGCCGGTGCCCCGCCCGCATGATCGAGGTGATAGTGTCCGATTACGATGTGTTGAAGCTCAGATGGCTCGAGGCCGATGTCTGCAAGCCCATCACGAATCCGGGAAACGCCCGTTGCGGTCCCAGTCTCGATCAGTGCTGGCTCCTCGTCGTTGACGAGGTACGTCGCCATCGTCTCGGCGTCATCGAGCTGGATTCCGTAGACGTTCTCATCGACAGTAAATACGGCCATGGCTAGAGGCGGCTCCACGATCGGTAAAAGGCGTCGGTCACCGACTGTACGGCGGATAGGCCCCTACAACGGGCCATCGAGGCGATCCGTTGCCTCCGTCTCGAGTCGTTGCCGATCGACCTTTTCAGTGCCAGTGAGCGGAAGCGCATCGAGGAAAAACACGCGGCGAGGATGCGCGTAGGCAGGCCCGCGATCGAGGGTATACTGCTTCAACTCGTCTTCGGTAACCTCGCCGTCTGCGACGACGAACGCGACCGGCGCTTCCCGTTTCGTTTCGTGTGGGGCTGGGACGACGGCCACGTCGGCGACTGCTTCGTGGCTTAATATCAAATCCTCGACTTCCGTCGGATAGACGTTCTCCCCACCGACGATCATCATGTCATCGACACGGCCGATGATCGTATGATAGCCATCCTCGTCTTTTGTTGCGAGATCACCCGTTCGGAGGAACGTTTGTCCATCGCGGTCGACAAACGCTCGGTCGTTTTCGTCCGGACGATTGTGATAGCGGCCCACTCCTGGGTTCGACACGAGGAGTTCGCCGACGTCACCCGGTGTGACCGGTTCGTCCGTCTCCGTCTCTACCACGATCGTCTCACAGCCGGGAATTGCGAGCCCGGTGCTTCCGACTTTGGTCACCCCCCATCGGGGAGACAGCGATACGACCGGACCGCCTTCCGTTAGGCCGTATGCCTCGAGTAGTGGCGCGTCAAACGTCTCCAGGAACCGCTCGTGTAACTCCGGAGAGACCGGTGCGCTCCCACAAATAGCGAACGCGAGACTCGACAGATCGTACTGGCCAAGCGTATCGTCCTCATTCAACAGCATCTTGAACATCGCGGGGACACCGGTGATGAACGTGATGTCGTAGCGCTCGATCGCCCGGAGTACTGCTGTGGTTTCGAACCCGTCCATGATCACTGTGCTCCCGCCCCGATCGAGGAGAGCCTTTACGCCCGGCATTGCGTTTTTATGATACAACGGAGTCGCAGCGAGCCCACGTTCGGTCGCATCAAGCTGCCACGCTTTGCCGACGGCATCGGTATTCCATTCGATTCCCCCATGTGTGAGGACGACCCCCTTCGGCGTCCCCGTAGACCCGCTCGTATACAGTTGCATCGCAGGATCGTCGGCGGACACCGACGCCGGATCGAGCGATGTCGGCGCGGTCTCCATGGCGTCCTCGAGCGAACGAACTGGGGTCTTCTCGATAGTAGTTGGTCCAGCGTGATCGTCTGTTGCGGTAAAGACCGCCCTGCTGGTCGTTTCCAGCGATCTGACCGCATCGAACGCTTTCGATCGCACGGCGTCCCTGTCGCTCGCCACGACGGCGACGATATCGCTATCTTCGGCGATGAAATCGATTAGTTCCTGCCGGAGCTGGATGTTTACCGGCACCGGGACGGCGCCGATACGCATGGCCCCCAAGAGAACGTACAGATAGGTGAGCTCGTTCGGGAAAAAGAGGCCCACCCGATCACCGGATTCAACCCCCTGATCGAGAAGCACGGCACCGGCTTTTGAGACACGAGTCGAGAGGTCATCATAGGTGACGGACTCACCGCTTGTCGCATCGATAAACGCCGTCGCTGTCGGCTCGGGAACGATATCAGAATCGATGACCGACGCAAAATTTCCCGTGTGTGACTCGTTTGAAGACATTATCAGTCCTCGTTGAGCGGCGGCCTTATAGCGTTCGCACCGGAACCAGTGACAATCGAACGGCGGATCGTCCTCCCCGCGGACGCCGAGATCCCGGGCGAACCACCCTCGACCGACACTCGGGGGACAGCTGGCGTCCACGGCTGAGGGCATCCACGGGCCCACACCGACCCTCGAGCGAGGGACAACACGCTCCACGAACTCCCTACTACACTCGAACGTGCCTGTCTATAGCGGTCCACTACTCACGGGTCCCCCCGAGAGCGATCGTCAGCGATCACCGGACACCCACTCAAGGGATGCCTGGAGACGACAGCTGTCTCCAGTGGGACCCGAGATGGATTAGTAGTCCATATACTGCCGTTCCCACTGGCGGCGCTCACGAAGCACCTCATCCCCTGCCG
>CAZEDI010000146.1:0-3923 GCA_964510865.1 uncultured Halobacteriales archaeon | reverse complement strand
CCGACGATCGTGAGGTCGCCGTGTCGCAGGTGGTACATGTACGGCGAGGGGTTGACGTCTCGAAGCGACGCGTAGAGCCCGAGTGAGTCCACGTCCCCCGACAGTTCTCGTGTCCGTGAAATCACCCCCTGGTAGATGTCGCCATCGAGCACGTGCTCCTTCGCTGCGCTGACCGCGTCTTCGTACTCGTCCTGTGGCCCGGCGGTCTCGCCCCGCTTCGCGAATCCGCCCGGGTTCGGATCGACGGCGGCGGCGAGCAGATCGGCGACGCGGCCGGCCTCCCGTGTGATACCGTCGTAGACTCCCTCGGGATCGGTCTGCGGCTCGATCACCGGCGTGAAGACGATCGAGACCTCCTCCGCCGCGTGGTCGAACGTGATAGTCTTCGTAGAGAGGACGAACTCCGCATCCGGGAGTCGCGATTCGGGCCGCTCGAGCCCAACGTCTTCGAGCCAGAGATCGTACACCGCGTCGTAGGCCAGAAATCCCACGAGGCCACCATCCAGGCGCTGGCGCGCCGTGTCGGGAAAGCCCACCCGCTCCAAGTCCGGCAGCGAGGTTCGGAGGGTGTCCAGGACGTCTTCGCCAGCGGCGGGCTGCACGTGTCTCGCCGCAGGGGTATCCCGGAGTCGTTCGACCGACGGTCCGTCGGGGGACACAGCGATCACCGCCTCGGGGTCATATCCCACGAAGGAGAACCGGGCGTGGCGATCGTTTTTCACTGGCGCAAAGGCGCCGTTCGGATCACTCGACGCCACTTTCTCCGCACTCTCGAGGAGAAAGGCGTGGCTTGCGTCCGGTGCAGACGAGGTCCGACCCGTGAGCGCGGCGTAGGCCGTAAGCGGTGTGGTCTCGACCGGGAGTGTCGCCTCGACGTGTGTAACGACCGGGTGGTCTCGAGCCCTGTCGGCGAACGTCTCGCGATCGACGTCGAAATCCAGGCGATCGGCGCTCATCGTGCTCGGGCCTCCTCGAGTCGTCTCGTGTTCTCGATGAACGACCGGACCGCGTCGTGGTCCTTCTTTCCTCCCGTTGCTTCAACGCCGGTGGCGACGTCAACCGCGTAGGGCTGGACCGTGCTGATCGCCTCGGACACGTTCGTCGGAGTTAGCCCGCCTGCGAGGATCAGCGGTGATTCGAGAGAGGCAGACAGCTCCCGCGTGCGCTCCCACTCGTGGGTTCGCCCCGTTCCACCGCCGCCCGCCGCGTCGGTTGAGTCCACGAGCAGGGCGTCCGCAACGCCGTCGAATCGCAGCGCGTCCTCCGGCTCCGTGGCGTCGACGGCCCTGACGACAGTCGTGTATCGAGTGAGATCCGCGACGGCAGCCGGGTCGAATTCCCCGTGGATCTGAATCATATCCGCACCAGTGCGTTCGAGCAGCGCCCGGGCCTCATCGACGTCAGCAGGCATGGTTACGAGCGCGGTCGAGACGAACGGCGGGACGCCCGCGATCAAAGAGGCCGCCCGTTCGATGTCGATTTCCCTCGGCGTGTCGACGGAGACCGCGCTCACGAAGCCCAGGGCATCCGCGCCAGCGTCGACTGCCGCGTCCCTGTCTGCGTCGTTCGTGATCCCACACATCTTCGTGCGCGTCATGCCGGTCTCCTGTGCTCCCCGGACATCATGTGGCTACGGCCCCGCGGAGGGCCTCGAGCTGTGCTGCCGCATCCCCGTCCGCAATGGCTTTTCGCGCCCGTTCGACCCCATCGTCGATGGAACGAGCCGCACCAGCGACGTAAATCGCCGCACCCGCGTTCAACAGGATGATGTCCTGCTTCGCCCCGTCGACCTCGCCCTCGACGATACCAGTGAGATCATGGGCGTTCTCCGCGGGAGTTCCCCCGGACACTGCAGCGATGTCGTGCCGTTCGAGCCCCACGTCCTCGGGCGCGAGCGTGTACTCCTCGATGTCGTCTTCCACGACCTCGGCAACCGTCGACTCGTCGTGAATAGCGAACTCATCGAGACCTGCCCCGTGGACGACGAGCGCGTGCTCGGTCGGCATGTGAGCCATGGAGCGTGCGATCAGCGGGACGAGTTCGGGATCATAGACGCCGACGGTTTGTGCATCAGCGCCCGCGGGATTCGTGAGCGGTCCTAACACGTTGAAAATGGTACGCATTCCGAGCTCTTTTCGCGGCCCGATCACAGCCTTCATCGCCGGGTGGAACACGGGTGCGAGCATAAACCCGATGCCTCGTTCGTCGATAGATCGTTCGACTGCAGGGGGTTCAGCGTCGACCGTGACCCCGACCTCCTCGAGAACGTCCGCGCTCCCCGACGATGACGAAACGGAGTAGTTCCCGTGTTTGGCGACCGGAACGCCAGCGCCAGAGGCGACGATCGCACTCGTCGTCGAGACGTTGATCGTATCGTAGTCGTCGCCACCAGTCCCGCACGTATCGACGAGTGGCTCCCTGGTTGGCTCGATAGTTCTCGCCGCATTTCGCATCCCACTCGCGAAGCCCGCGATCTCGGCTTCGGTCTCGCCCTTGGCTCTGAGCGCTGCAAGGAGGGCGCCGATCTGGGCTTCCGTCGCGTCCTCGAAGACGGCCGTGGCCGCTGCCTCGGCCTGTTCGAGCGAGAGATCCTCGCCGTTCGTTACGCGTTCGACGTAATCTTGCATAATGATCACCAATGAACTGTATAGGCTTATAGCGTACATATGTGTACATCGACTTAAATCCCTCGGGTCCCCGTTTCCCGGGTTTCGAAAGGTTGAATTGCGGGGACGGGATAGCGGTTACTGCACGTGGGTTCGTGGTCTAGCTGGTTATGACACCTCCTTGACATGGAGGAGATCGGCGGTTCAACTCCGCCCGAACCCATTTTTCTGACATGTTTCTTGATTTTGGAAACTGACAATAGCACCGTCTATCGGTTTTGACTGTCTGCTATCATTATGGATCGTTTATAAGTTCGTAGAGACCACTCTCGTGAACTTTCTCGACGTGCCCGGCAGCGACGAGGACGTTCAGTCGACCGTGGATGGTCGGTTTGGAGAGGCCGGTCCAGTCGATAAGTACGGCAGTCATGCACCGTCACTCACAGAATTCCCCGAGGATCGCTCTCACGTCAACTAGCGGCTCTCGAAATAAGTTGAGCACGATAGAGTCAAACGTCCCGATCGGGGTTAGTACGAAATTGCAGATAAGGGACGGGCGTATCTCGACGGCGAATTAAACGACAAATAGACTAGGCAAAGTGACTTGTTTTCCGAAATGGTATCTGTATATAACGACTATTGACCAGCCCATATTCGAGTTGATAGGGCCGTCTCACTTTGATAATGACTGGTTCGAGCAGTGAAGACGGTGTGACAAAATCCCGTACTCGTCTCAAAATGGGCACCTAGCTATAAATGACGTAGGATCATCTCGTCAAGCAGGTGAAGGTAAATGAAACTTCGAGACCTGTTCGACAAACGGTGGAATCAGTGGGAGGAAAAACGATTCCTCAACGATGATACGAAGGTCTCGACCGAGTATTTTGATCCTGAAACATTCAAACACGAAGGGTTTGAGGATAGGGAACAGTACGTCGAAACCTTCGTTCCAGCATTAGCTGACGAGACTCGATTAGAGAAGGAGATCAACAACTTCACCCCGCCGCGATTGAATTCCATCAACGGATCTGCTTATCAAGCCCTGGCTATTCGATATGGAATTCTACGGGCCCTCATCCAACAGCACGACTACAGCTTGGAGAAGTCGGAGCTCTTGGAATCGGTGAAGGCGTGGCAGCAGGAGATCGTAGAGAGCTTCGAAGAGGGCGATTTCCCTGAAGATGATCTCCTGTACCTCGCGAAGGCGGCAATCGACTACCAGAATGATATCGACGATTCCGAACTCCACATGGTCTACCAATACTTCAACGTTCGAAATCAGGATCGCATACTCATGATAACACACACTACACGCCG
>CAZEDI010000145.1:0-3951 GCA_964510865.1 uncultured Halobacteriales archaeon | reverse complement strand
ATTCTGCCGACCCAGGAAAGTTGTTGCACACGGTTCGGCCCCCGCGAAAACTCGGGGGTGGGGGCCCGAGTTACCCCACGAATCTCGACGAAACCTGCGTTGTGGGGTAACTCGGACGACTCCCCAACGGCGATCGCCGGTCCCGCGTTCCTATCTTGTGCAACATCGGTGCCTCCCCGAAAGGCAATTGTTGCACAAGGTTCGGGAGACAGGCGCTCAGGATGGTGGTTTCTGGCTCGTCACCCCGGGAGAAAGAGTGGTCGTCCCCGGACGTCCGTCGTCCGTCTCGTTCTCCTCGAGGAGTGGGTCTGTCTCTGCTGTGTCCTACAACGGTATAGGTTATAAAGCGGCTTATACGCCTATATTTCGCCTATTAGGTTTAGTATGGGGTGGAAATAGGAAAGTATATGCCGTTATGGGTATTGGTGTGAGATATGAGCCGCGACCGAAACGACCACGGCCGGTTTTCCGATCGGATCCCTCTCGACAGGGTGCTTGAGGTGTTCGACGCCCGCGAAGATCCCGCCCGCCCGCTCACGGCGGGTGACGTCGGGGACGAACTCGGCTGTTCCAGGCGGACCGCCTACGATAAGCTCGAGACGCTCGCCGAGCGTGGGGATCTCGAGACGCGGAAGGTCGGCGCCCGCGGGCGGGTGTGGTGGGTGTCGATGGATACCGGCGCCGCCGCGGACGGAGAGCGCGACCCTCTCTTTGACCTCCCGACGTTCTCTGGCAAGGGGCCGACCGACGTCGCGGCGAACACCGACGAGTACCTCGCCGACGCGATCGCGGGCGGGAGCGACGACGACGCGACCAGCGACACATGAGCGGCCCGGGTGCAACCCCGCTGTTCATCGACACCGGGGCATTCTACGCGCGGCTCGACGACCGCGACGATGACCACGAGCGAGCGTGTGCCGTGTTCGAGGCGATCGAAGCTGAAGACCTCCCCTACCGTCCGCTCTATACGACAGGCTACGTCCTCGGCGAGCTTGTCGCGCTCACACTTTCTCGAGCCGACCACGCCCTCGCTGCGACCGCCCTCGAGCGAATCCGGTCGTCCTCTCGGATTCAGGTGTTCCACCCCGACGCCGAGGCGTTCGCCCGCGTGTGTGAGGAGTTCCACCGCTACGACGACCACGCGATCTCCCTTGTCGATCACATGACTGGGAAGCTCGCCGCCGAGCGCGACGTCGACCATGTGTTTACCTTCGACGCTGACGACTTCCGCCCCCTCGGACTCACGGCCGTCCCTGCCGACACCGGGGAGCCTAAGGTTTGAACCAGTCGGCACATAAACCAATGTGCATACGGGTGGTGGGAACCCGTCGATCTCGACCTCCCGAACTCGATTCAACAGATAAAGGGGGTGGAGGCCTCCGCCGTGATCGAGGCGGGGGCCGTCGCGATCGGTATCGATGTATGCACACCGTCCGCCCGCCGACGACTCGAGCGTACATATATCCGACTGAGTGAATACATCGACGTCCGACCCTGAATCCTAGGCTCAAAGACCCCTCTCCAGAGTTCTTCTCGACTAACTCGTATCCTCAGCGATTGGTTGCACCGCGAAGTCTCTTTCATTCTTGTATAGGTTTGTGGGATAGAACGCCAATATGAGACAATCTCCCTTGTATTACGGTTCTAGACGTCGGGAACGAGAGAGTTAGCGGAATTACGCCAGGCTATTCGAGACAGTTCCGCTGTACTACCGGAGAGCGACGGATAAAGTATTTTCCGCTGAACAGTACCTTAGTCCGCTTCAATCATCTCCAGGATGCTCGTCGCGGATTTCGGCCATGTCTTTAGCTGCCTGTTCGCGGATCGCCAGAATATTGAGCTGTTCCCCATCATGGAAATAGCTCACTCCGATGATTGTCACCAGAGCAGCTGCCGTCGCTGGGACCGCAGACTCCATGGATCCCTGCCCGAAGAGTTCTGGCTCACCCAGAATGAACGCCCAGACGATGAATGTGATACCGCCGATAATGAAGCCTGCAAGGGCAGACTCACGCGTCGTGCGCCGCCAGAATAGCGCAACCACGGCGGCGAACAGGACGGACATCAGCCCCATCCCGAGCGTATTGATCGCCACGATCTCAACTCCACTAAGCGCAATCAACGCCGCAAGGACGCCAAAGGCCAGAACCGTAAGTCGGGTTACCCGGACTAAGTGAGAATTGGTGAATTGCTCGCGACCACCGCTGAGAGGAATATAGACGTCATTCACGAACGTCGTCGCACCTGCCAGCAGGAACGAATCGGCGCCCGTCATCACCGACGCGACGGCTGCCGCCAGAAGAAGGCCAGCGATCTCCGGTGGGAGAGTGTTCGTCAGCGTCCAGGCGAATGCCATTGAGGAGTCGATATCCGCGCCCTCGGCGTTGGCAATCATGCCCGCTGCGGCGGTGAACACTCCATAACTGGAGACGATTGCACCGGCAATGAACGTCCCGAGGACCGCTACCCGGCGATTCTTCGCCGACCACGTTCGCTGGAGCATCTGCTGTTGGGCGCCAGCGACCGTGAGGTACATCAGGTACCACGACCCGATCTGGACGAGCCCCATCCCGAACCAGTTCGCATGTCCTTCCGGCAGATTCGTAGTGATTGTTCCGACACCTCCGACGTTCATTACAGCGGTCGGAATCGCGACAGCTACTCCGATGACGATGATAATGCCGTGCAGGGCGTCGGTCCAGGCGACGGAACTCATCCCACCGTACAAGGTGATGCCGACGAACGCGGCGACGCTCACCCAGAAGGCAATCGACAACGGGATATCCGTCACGACAGCGATCACGGAAGCCATCCCAATTGTTTGGCCCGCGGTCAGCGCAATCTGGCCAACGATGGTGAAGGTCGCAGCGAAGTACTTCGCGTACGGAGTGTAAGCCCGGCCTAACAGTTCCGGCATACTCACGACCTCGAACGCGTAGATAAATCCGATAACAAGTGTGATGGTCATCCAGGCGAATCCTTGCATCATCGCGAACCACTGGGCGCTAATTCCTTCCATAAAAGCCATCTGAGCGATGCCCATAGTGTTGCCACCCCCGACGTATGTCGCAAAGTAGGTCAGCGTGTACACTGGCAGGGTCAGCTCTTTGCCTGCTAGGGTGAACTGGACGTATCCCTCTCCCGCCCCACGTCCAAACCACCACGCGACGATAATTGTCAGAACGAAATAAATTACCATCGTAGCGATAAGCGGGTCGCGAAGATTAACCATCAGTACCACAGTAGGGCAATCCTGGGATGAATTAAGTGCTTGTATTATTCACATGACAAAGTCGATATGCTGTGTTGAATACCTCTTCTATACCGAGCAACCGTCATCGCCCGGTCCCGACTGCCTTCGAGCACCGAGGGCTGACCGGTCTAGTTTCCATTTCCGAGTGCGAGGTGGACTATCGAGTTCCCTATCTGACGGTTATGAACGATCAATTTCGAACGATTCAGCGCCGTGATCTTTCCGTACTGGTAAACCAACCAGCCGTATTCCCGTCAGGTGCCCATTCGTCACAGTATAGTAGGTGGGTATTATACCGAGGTTGATGACGTACGAAAATCTCGATGCAGAACTCGTGAACGCCCTGTTGGGTGACGGTCGGGCAAGCCTCCGAAGCCTCGCAGAGGATTTGGACGTCTCGGTGACGACCGTCTCGAATCACCTCTCTGATCTCGAGGAAGCGGGCGTTGTCCAAGGGTTTACTCCACGGCTCAATTACGACGCACTCGGCTTCGACGTCACTGCGGTCATTCAACTCAAAGTCGAGGGTAGTGCCCTTGCCGACATCACCGATCGACTTCGCGACTTCGAGCAGATGACCAACGTCTACGAGGTGACTGGAGACTACGACGTGATCGCCATCGGACGGTTTCGAGATACCGATGAGATGAACGACCAGATCAAGGCCTTGCTGGCCGATCCTGATATCAACGAGTCCA
>CAZEDI010000144.1:0-3969 GCA_964510865.1 uncultured Halobacteriales archaeon | reverse complement strand
CGATCTTCCATGCCGTAGCGAGCCCCAGCCGTACTGCCGCGAAAAGTGATGGGGCGGTGTTCGGGAGTAGCATCCGGAACAGCAAACGCCGCTTCGGTACCCCGAAGGCTTTGCTCATCCGAATCAGATCGGGGTCGACATTCTCGACCCCCTTCCAAACATTGATCGCAATGAGGGGGAAGACGACCATCACCGTCGCGAAGATGGGGGCCAAGTCGCTGAATTTGAAGATGAGCGTCGCGATCGCTGCCCAGGCGAGAGCTGGGATCGAGAACCCGATGATGACCTGTGGGATCAGGAGCCGCTGGCCGTAGTTATTGACGCCCATGATCACACCGAGAGCGGTCCCGAGGATCATCGTCCCTAAGAATCCCCAGAATGTCCGATACAGTGTCGCCCAGAGGTGGGTCCAGACGACGCCGGAGACGACTAATTCCCAGGACAGCGAGAGGACCTCCAGCGGGTAGGGCATCAGGTTCTCCGGAAAGATGGTCGCGAGACTGTACCATCCCGCGATTCCAAGGAAAACGCCAAAGACCCGTCCTGGGCGGAACGGAGTGTCCTGAAGCCAATCCGGTATCGCCGGCGGCCCGCCCTTAACCACTGACACAGTCGCCTCCCGAAACCGAATGGAGGTTCTCGTCGGCCGCATCGGTGACTCGATGGGGGAACTGGTCCGACGTCCGAGAAGAATTACGTGCCACCTTCATACGAATCCGATCATCTCCCCTTGCCGCCACTTGAAGACGCGTTTCTCGATCTGCTGGAAGACTCCGTACTCGACAACCAGCATCACGACAGTGAAGAGGATTGTCCATGAGAGGATCCCGACCATAGAGAGCGAGCGCATTTGGATTCCGATGATGTAGCCAATGCCCTCCTCGGCGGCGACGAGTTCCGCGAGCGTCGTGATCTTCCAGGAGATTGCGAAGGAGTACCGTACTCCACCGAACCACTCCGGCAGGATGGACGAGAATACCACTCGGCGTAGAACCCGACGCCGAGGAACATCAAAGCTCGCTGACATCTCGAAGAGCCTCTGGTCGATGTTCTCGGTCGCCTCGTAGACGTTCTGTGAGATATACGGAAATGCAATGAGCGCACCAGCGACCATCGGGGTGACGTCCGAGACGCCGAACCACATCGCCGCGAATACTGCCGCGAACAGCGACGGGAGGGCGAGGCTAATCGATACGTAGTCGATGAAGGCGTCCTCCCAGAAGTCGCTCAACCCCATCGCTACTCCTAGCACCGTCCCTACGACCACGGTCAGCACGAACGCATAGAGGACACGCCGGAGCGTAGCCTGCATGTGAACGATCCAGTCCATACTCAGGAAGAGTTCGACGGTCGCAACGGTGACGATCAATGGCGTCGAGATAGTGTCGATCAGGTCGAACACGTGGGCGACGACGGTCCAGCTCACTGCCAGGAGGAGCAGTGACTCGACGAACACCACCTTGTTATTCGTCAGGAGGAGCGACGGGACGACTCGTTGGCGCCCGCTCTCCGCAGTCGTGCTCATGTTAATTCCAGGGCCCCGTTGTTCAAAGGGTTACCATGTTGACGTAATCCTCCCAGCCGGACGGGATGAAACCGACCTCCTCGACCAGCCCGAGGAAGTCCCTCGCCGCGTTGATCCGGTCGCGGGTGAACGTGATGTCCTTCGGCCGGGGGATTGCCTCGGTCCGATGTTTCACGTCCCGGTGCTGCTGCCACTCGATTGCGTACTCGGCCTGCCGCTCGTTCTGGACGCCGAGTTTCTCGCGCCGTCCCTGGTCGGGCGGAATCTCCTCGAGTCCGCTCTCGAAGAACCAGTCGTAGCCTTCGTTCAAGGCTTCGAATACCGCGCGCACGACCTCCTCGTTCTCGTCCAGGAACGACTGGCGGGTGACCACCCCTGCCAGCGGTGGGAGACCGAGCCCGAGCTCGTTGATCTTGTCGTGGTCCCAGAACAGCGGTTTGAGCGTATCGTCGAGAAGGCGGCCGGCCGCGCCGTGGGTAGGCGAGCTAGCGCCGATCGCCAGGTCGCCTTCGTCAACGAGCTGAGGGATGGCCGGAATCTCCGCCGTGACGACGCTGAAGTCCCCGCCTTCCTCGGACATTTCCAGGTCGTACCCCTGCTGGAAGGCGATCTGGTCGGCGGGGATGTGGCCAAGCCCCCAACCTCCAACGCCAATGTTGGCCCCCTCCTCGGCGATCATGTTGAGGGTCTGCTGGACGCCCCCGGTATTCTCCGGGTCCCACTTGGAGCCGACCTTGACCATCCAGCCGAAATAGGCGTTCCCACGCCGGGCAATCACGGCAGTCTCTATCTCTTGCTCAACGCCGATCCTTGCCGCCTCCAGTTCGCTAAAGCCGGATATGTGGATTTGGTTCGAGACGTACTGAGGAATCTCGTCGAAGATCAACTGGACCTCGTAGTCCCAACCCGTTCCCTCGAGGTGATCTGCGATCAATCCCTCTTCGTCGGCATACTGATATACGATCCCGTCGACGTCCAGCGGGAACCCGGCGATGCTGACAGTCCCCTCCGAGCCACCGCCAACCCCCCCGACACACCCCGCCAGTCCGGCCGTCACTGCGGCACCGGTGCCGGCGAGGAAGGCCCGTCGCCCTGTCGAGGTGGTTTGAATCTTCTCGTTCACGTCACTCCTACCATTTCGTGACATGAGTTCACATCCACCGTCCGCTTGATATGGTTTCCGGTGGGGAGACATACGAAAGCTCGTTTATTTAACGCGGGAGAAATGTCGGATTTATGGAACTGGGTCAGACCAGTCCGTATGGGGTCTTGGAAGGAGGGTGTTTACACGTTCAAATACAGTTTCAGGGTAAGGGTGACTACTCCGGCGGGAAAGCCGCGATAACGTCTAATTCCACCCGTGCCCCGGGAGTACTGAGGTTATTTATCTCGATGGTCGTGGTCGCGGGTTTCCAATCGCCGAAGTACTCCTCAATAACGTCGCCCCGAATGTCTATCTCCCGGATATCGGTAAGATAATGGGTGACCTTGATCACGTTCCGGAAAGTCAGATCATTGTGCTCTAGGACTTGCTCGATGTTGTCGAGCGTCATCCGCATCTGCTCATTGATGTCGTCCGGAAGATTGAAATCGTCAAAATCGTGCGGGTGATCGTGGTATAGTGGAGCGGCGGTGGCGCCCGCCAAGAACAACAGGTCACTTTGATTATTCACTTTGATGCCTGGCGAGTACGGCATGTGAACGTCCGGTGCTTCCGGTGAGGCGTCTTGTACGAAGTCCATACGCGTTCAGGATCTCCGAACGGCCTTCTTATTAATTTTAAGTGTCTCGCCTACCCTGGCCCAATCCGAAGAGGCGGATTCGGAGTAACCGGGCGCCAACCCGGCCGCCTCAGCCGTCCGTAATCACGGCCTCGGACTCGATCTCGACCAGCATGCCGGGCTGGGCGAGCGAGTCGACACCGATCAGGGCGCTCGTGGTGAGGTCCTCGCCGAGAACGTCTCCGCGGATGTCCTTGAACTCCCGCGCGTAGCGCATGTCCGTGATGTAGACGGTCATCGCCACGAGGTCCGACATCGACGCGCCCGCCGCCTCTAAGGCGTACTTGATTCGCTCGAACGTCCTCCGGACCTGGGGCTCGAACTCCCGTGAGACGAGGCCGTCCTCGGTGGCACCAGTCTGACCCGCGACGAAGACCCGGTTCCCGACTCTGATGCACTGCTCGTAGGACCTCGATCGTGACTCCTCGAGTTCGGGAACGTCGATGACTTCCTTTTCGACCATGTCCTCTGGCCTTCGATGCGGGGGTAAGTATGTCTTGGCCCGCCACTGCCGTGCCCAGCCGGACACCGGTCCCCGACCAGGCTGTTTCGCCCGAATGGGCGGGCCTCTCCGGTTGTGGAATCGTTATAATGCCCGGGTCTGAATTCGTGTTAGAGGTTGTCAATCAATGCAAAGAAGACGGTTTCTGAGAACCGCGGCCG
>CAZEDI010000143.1:0-4029 GCA_964510865.1 uncultured Halobacteriales archaeon | reverse complement strand
TCCCTGATGAGACGTGGACGGGGCAACCGATCTGGGAGTGCCAGGTGTGTGGCACCGCCCGCTACGGGCCCGCTTCCGAGGGGCACAGCGGGGGAGCTCACCGATCACCCAACGTGGACGACTGTGCCCGAGTTTCGTTGGGTAGCAGTAGTTGCCAGTACGGTTTCTTCAGTCAGCGCTAGAAGTGAAACTACCGTTCAGTATAGCATGCGTACTGGCCGCCGAGACACCTACTAGTTCAGAGAGATGTTTCGATGGCCGTCGAGATACACAGGGCAGAGCCACCACACCGAACAATTAGTATCGGCGGTTTTGATACGTGGACATGGACGAGTACACCCGGCCCAACCAAGACAGTGCGGTTTTACTCACGATCGACACACAAAACGACTTCACGCTCCCGGGGGCGCCTGCAGAAATCGATGGCACTGCGGAGGCGGTTCCCCGGATTCAACAGCTTGTCGAGACGTTCCGCACCGAGGATTCGCCGATCGTCCACGTCGTTCGATTATACAAGGAGGACGGCTCGAACGTGGACCGATGCAGAAGAGCGGACATCGAAGACGGCGCGATGATCGTTCGTCCCGGGACTGACGGTGCAGAACTAGTCAAGGAGCTACGACCCTCGCCAGACGTTCGACTTGACGCCGACAGGTTGCTGGAGGCCGAGTTTCAAGCGATCGGGTCCAACGAATACGTGATGTATAAGCCCCGCTGGAGCGCGTTCTATCGAACGGACTTGGAGGATTTCCTCGAAACACGAGGAGTAGACACCGTCGTCGTCTGTGGCTGTAACTTCCCGAACTGTCCACGGACGACGGTCTATGAGGCGAGCGAACGCGATTATCGCAGTGTCTTCGTGCCTGACGCTACGTCCGGCATCTACGAGCGAGGCATCCGTGAGTTGGAGAATATCGGTGTCAGTATCAAACAGACGGCGGAGACAATCGACTGGATGACGGCCTAAACAACTGTGAGAGGTCAAGCAATACATCCTGTACCTGTTTCCCCACGCTGTTGATTCCAGCCTCTCTTTCTCGCACGCCGTTCTTGACAGGTATCGGATAATCCAACGGGCTGGTCGGTATGTGGGTCGTCTGTGCAGACCGCGCTTCGAAACAACGATTATGCGATGCCGGGTCGGGACGAGTTTGTCTGCTGGCCTCTTGGTTTCCATACTCGGTGTGACTGCGTGAGGAGCGGGCAACGGTTTTTCCCGAGTCTCGGACCGACCGCGTTTGACCGCCAGAGTGACCGAACACGGAGCTATCGCATTATCGGAAGTCACCGCATCGCCGGTAGCACTGGCCTGCTAGCGTGACGTCCCTCCGGCCCGCTGTTGTAAAAATTCGCTCCGTTTGGTGAGGGGCATGAAAATCGTCACTCAAATCGTCACGGTGATCGGCAAAATGACTATCCCTGCCATCAGTCCCAGGTTGTGGGTCGTGACGAGGCCCCCGAACGCAGCGAGTATCACAGGCGGCGCATAGTACAGCGGCCAGTCGAGTTTCTCCGCCGCGTAGAGACTGATCGATAAGCAAGTGAAGAAGACGAAGAGTTTGAGCAGGATGATTCCGGTGTGACCCAGGCTCTCGAACGCCTGCTTCATCAGGAGGTTCGTCTCACGAACGCCGACGTCGAACATCAGAATCGTGAGTGTGGTGACGATATCGCCGACGCCATAGGCCGCCGTCGCGCCGATCCAGAGCCAGTAAAACTCCTGTTCTCGTCCAATTAAGGCGTCGCCGCGTACCAGTCGATGCGGGAACTCCACCGTTTGGATCTCATAACTCAGTGTTTGGTCACTTAGTAGTACTGGCCGGGTGGGACGTCAAGAGGATATCTTTCCTCGCCTGATTCGCCCGGTTCTCTCGATCACACTTGGGAAAGGGTCGTTTTGGCCGATGACAGTATCGATGGGTGAGTCGACCCTCGTTTGGTGAAGACAGGAAAACGGTCTCGGCCAGACGCCCGAAAACGAGACGTAAAACGTCTTCCACGTGAGCTGAAAGCCCTCACCACGTCTTCTCACGGGCCTTCGACCCGTTCGAATGGTCCGAGAGACCGCCGGTCTCTCGCTACTCGCGGCCGCTGAGCGACATATCCTCGCTTCGCTCGGACAGGGGTCGCTCAGCGACGCGCGACCGAGGTTCGCCCTTTCAGTCCACCAGGCGTGTTCCGCGTCTAGACGGCCGAAAAACCCGGATACCTGGTGAATTTGAAGGGCGAGGTCGGTCGCGTTCGCCTCAGTCAGCTCTATTCGAGCAAAGCCACACCAGAGACGACGCGTATGTGCCGTGTGTCGTGATGACGAACTACGCTCGGCGTCTCTCGACCCACGAGGATATCCGTCTGAGCGGGACGAGCGGCCGAGGGCTTCCAGGTCCAGCCCCAGATGAGGGCTTCCAACCCCCGGATCAAACGTCTAAACGCGGCCCAGGAAAAACATTCACCGATCACCGGGGACGGTGTGTGAGCTATCGGGTGCTTATTTTTGGCTCGAGTGTTACCGTTTACCAGTGGCTGATTATCAGGAACTCTTCGAGAAGATCCCCGATGGGATCACGCTCCACGACGCCGAGGACGGGGCACTCCTCGACGCCAACGAGCAATTCTGCGAGATGCTCGGCTACAGCCGGGACGAACTCCTCGAATTGAACTTCGAGGACATCATCGCTGATGATCCGCCCTATACGAGCGAGCGTGCCGAGCAGTACATCCGAAAGGCAGCCACCGACGGGCCCCAGACCTTCGAGTGGCGTGACGAAACGAAAGCCGGCGAGACCATCCCAGTCGAAGTCCACCTCCGACAGACGACCCTCGGTGGGGACCAGCGCATTCTCGCGGTCGTGCGGGATATCACGGATCGCAAGGAGCGCGAGCGAGCGCTCAAGCGCAAGAACGAACGCCTCGAAGAGTTCGCCAGCGTCGTCAGCCACGACCTCCGGACCCCGCTGACCGTCGCGCAGGGACGGCTCGAACTCGCCCGCGCGGAGTGCGACAGCGACCACCTCACTACCATCGCCCGGGCGCACGACCGGATGGAGACGTTGATCGAGGATTTGCTGGCGCTTGCCCGCGATGGGGAATCCACGATGGAACTCGCGGACGTGGCGCTCGCGGACGTCACCGCCCGCTGCTGGCGGAACGTCGAGACAGCCGATGCGACGCTCCACATCGACGCGACGCGAACGATCCGGGCCGACCACGCTCGCCTCCAGCAATTACTCGAGAACCTCATCCGGAACGCGGTCGAACACGGAGGCGCGGACGTGACGGTCAGGGTCGGTGATCTCGCCGACGGATTCTTCATCGAGGACGACGGGCCGGGTATCCCCGAGGAAACACGCGCTCGGGTATTCGAAACGGGCTACACCACAACCGACGAGGGGACAGGGTACGGGCTCCAAATCGTCAACGAGATCGCCGTCGCCCACGGGTGGGAGATCGCCGTAACCGAAGCCCGTGACGGGGGCGCACGCTTTGACATCACCGGCGTCACCCTGTGTGAATGACGGGTATGCAGGTGAGGTATTCAACGGACCGCAGACCCACGCTATCTACTGCTGGGGAGAACGTCCCTGTGTGGCGAATCCAGCGCAGGTTCGCCGTACACGGAGAGACTGAGGACCGAAGGACGGCGAAAGCTGATACAGAGTGCAATTTCTCGCCCTACACCTATGGTGACAGAGATACGAGTTGGCAATATGGCGACAAGGATGGCTACTCGGCTTGCGGAGTTCTTCGAGCAACGAACGGACGGGAAGCTCCGCAGTATCGTGAAATACGAGGAGGACACCTACGAGATCATTCACCTCAGGGATGACGTCGCCGAACAGTATACGACAGCCGAGATCGAATCCGCACTCGACGAGTCCCGGATGGAGTCGTTAACTGCGCCGATCTACGAGAACACCTTCTCGGGAGACCACGGGCAGCTCACATGCCTCGTGCAGTGCTTCGAGAGCGTTATCGAGATGAATTTCGTTCTTCGAGACGGGGTCGGAGCCGCAGTCGCGCTCGATGCAG
>CAZEDI010000142.1:0-4116 GCA_964510865.1 uncultured Halobacteriales archaeon | reverse complement strand
GTGCGATGCCGTCCGCAATCACGCCGTTGATGCTGAGTATCGAGTTTAGCGAGCCCCCCCGCTCGGGCATGTCCGGTCCGGACTACATTAGCACCACCGTGTTCGTGACGACAGTCGCAAGTATCGCGACGCTGAGCGTCCTTCTGACACTCCTCCAAACAGGCATCATATTCTGATGTCTTGATTTCGCTCCTTCCATCCCCGTTTCGATCGTTCGCACTCGTCCACCGACGGCGAGAATTATCACTCCGGTTCCCGTTCCCTCGATATGGAGTACGTCAGCGTGCAGGGCGAGGAGGTGCCCGCGCTCGCCCTCGGCACGTGGAATCTGACCGACGACGAGTGCGTCCGGGCGGTCCGCTGGGCGCTCGAACTCGGCTACCGCCACGTCGACACCGCCCAGGACTACGGCAACGAACGCGAGGTCGGCCACGCGATAGCCACCTCCGACGTCCCCCGGGAGGAGTGTTTCGTGACGACGAAGCTCTGGCCGAGCAACTACCGCTACGATGACGTCCTCGAGTCGACCCGTGCGAGCCTGGATCGACTCGGGACGGAGTACGTCGATCTCCTCCTGATGCACTGGCCGCACCCGTTCGTTCCGACCGAGGAGACGCTCGGCGCGATGGCGGACCTCGTCGACGAGGGGCTGGTTCGCCACGTCGGCGTGAGCAACTTCTCGCGTTCGCGACTCGAGGAGGCTCGCGAGCTCTCACGCAAGTCGATCCTCGCCGACCAGGTGCAGTACCACCCCCACAGGGATCGGAGCGATCTGCTCGAGTACTGTCGGCGCGAGGAGGTCATGCTCACGGCATACAGCCCGCTCGTCCACGGCGGACTGATCGATGACGATCGTCTCGCGGCGATCGGATCGAAGTACGAGAAGACGGCCCCACAGGTCGCGCTCCGCTGGCTCGTCCAGCAGGAGATGGTCGCGACGATCCCGAAGGCCGCTACTCGTAGCCACCTCGTGGCGAACATCGCTATCTTCGACTTCTCGCTCACCGACGAGGAGATGCAGCAGGTCGCCGACCCCTCGCGGCTGCGGACCGTCCTGGGTTTGGCGCGTGGTCGACTCGGACGCTGAGTGGTACTTCGACCGTCGATCGATGCATTCACCGATCCGAACGTCGGGGGGACGACGGAACGTATTGCCGTGTAGAGGGGATACCAGTGCGTATCACACGTCGAAGGGGCCTCACCCTACGAGTGTTATACGGATCAGTCACTGCATCGCCTCTGACGGCGGACGAGGTGATCGGCCACCGACTCGGCTCCACACGACCGGTCGCGGCCACCACGGCCCGCTTCGACGCCAGCTGCGAACGGGCGATGGAGCGCGTGGTACATGCCAGAATTGAAATCTCTCTCCTGGCGCCGTGCTTCACGAACCCTCAGCGTATTGCCCCTCGCGGGAATCGTCGTCGCGTCCTCGAACGCTCGGCGGGTGATTCGCTCGTTTTCCTCAGTTGTGGCCCTTGCTATTCTCTCCGTTCCTACCGTCGGCTCGACGGATCTCCCCGACGTGACCTCGTAGCGAACGTGGGTTCCGCTACGTCACGAGTCGAGTCGATCGTTACCCGTACCTGCGAACGTGGAGAGAGAACGCTTGGCTATCGTCGTTCCGGTCACGAATACGAGAGGGACGATCCCGAGACCGGGCGATCCATCGCGATTCGAGAGGTAGCGGAGAGAGCGCGTGTTCGGCAGTCAACGTCGACCGATTTCTGACGCGTAGAGCGATGGATACGGGAGATCACGGCACCACGGTTCGGGGGAGTCGAGGACTCGATCAGGTGAGGAGGACGACCCGTCTAGAGGGCGGCTCTCCGTTTGTAGCCGATGACCGTCTTGCAGCATCTGCACGGACGGCAGTGGCTGGCGAACCATCAGTAGATGACTATTACCTCCCTGCAGTCGTATCGTTTCTCCGTAGAGGAGTGATATGGTATCAAACAGCACACGAGACGAAATCGAACCACATCTCGGACGGGCCCCACGCCAAGGAGGGACCCTCGGAGAACCGGCTAGCGACCATGGTCGGGGCATGCTTCGGGACCTCGGCTCCGTTACCTACGGAGAGATCGAAGATGCCACCAACTAATTGGACCCACGGCAGCGCAGTCGGCGTCGAATATCCGGGTCGTGTCTACGATGGAGGACCGAACACACCACGAAATCACCCACGCCGCGCAGGATGGGGAACGGACGTCCGTCAGCGATCGAACACGTTTAACTGGTTCCACTTCGCAATCCCGACCGAGACTGCTCGTCCCGGAGAGCCATATCATACCGACCGACTAAGGGTCCCCTTCTGGCTAAACGGTTGGTCGCGATTGGATGCCGTCCACGTCTGGCTCGGGGGAGACCAGATATTTCGAGAGGACGACATCAGCTGGGGAGGTCCACACGAACGCCCCTTATCGCTGAGCTTCAACCGTCAACTCCCTCGGCATCGGATCGGCAACCGCGCCATCAACGTATCCGTTCGCATCACCTTCCCCTCGGGGGTGGACGAAATGGGAATGGTCAGATTCCACGGTGCCAGCGCCTCACTGGACGACTGAAAGAGACGACCCGAAATCCACTCATCTACGCAAGAACCATGGACGATCACCACGACTCACTGACCCCGCCGGGGGAATCGCTCGAACAAGTAACACGTCGGCTCGTACGACTGGAAGCGGAACTCCGAGACGTCCGAGCCATGCTCGGACGACGACCACAACGAGATCGAGTCGGCGGCCCTCCACCGATGACGGACGCCCCTCTGCCGGATCACGCGCAGGCATCGAACGAGGGTGGTGTACGACCCTCGAGCGAACCCGGACGTACTGGGAGTACGGTCATGGATCCACGGGAAGCCTCCGTCCCCATGAGTGAGCCAGAAGTGACGATGGAGCCGACCTCGTTGAACGTCGACGTCCTCGATCGGGACGATGAGATCGTCGTTATCGCGGATCTCCCGGGATTCGACGAGGACGACATCGAGATCCGATTTACGGACGCTGGCTTGCGGATCGAGGGAGCAGAAGAGGAGAACGAGAAGGAGATCTCCGGTACCTACCTCGTCCGGGAGCGGCCACGCTCGTGGACGCGAACCGTTCATCTCCCGGACACGGTCGAACGGGATGGTGCGTCAGTGGAGTCCACGGAGTTCACGAACGGGACGCTGACGATCACCGTACGACAATCGGGGATCGCAGATCAACGGATCGAGATCTGATTTCAGTCACGGTGCTTCCTCTTGGGGGTTCACAGCGTAGTTCACGCACCGGTCCGCCTGTAGGGCGATCGGACGGATCGTGCCATACGAGGAGCACAGTGACGCACGAGCCACCAATGCGGATCGCCGTCTCGCTGACCGAGCATCCACGCCCCGGAGCGGTCTGCGTTCGTTACAGTTCCCCTATGAGAGATACGCTTCCGGACAGCACGAATCAGGAGCGCGGCGACGCCGAACCTCGGACGAACGCCGAGCAGTACGGGCCCGGTGTGGCTCGCCGGGTGAGACGTAGCGCTGATCCGAGTCCGCGAGCGTTAACACGACGGCGCCCCCACCACCTCCCATGACGGGCGGGTCGCGGTTGCCGGGGGTCGCCGACGACGCGACCGACCGGATCGTCGTCCACGCGGATATGGACTGCTTCTACGCCGCCTGCGAGCGCCTCCGCGAGCCCGCGCTCGAGGGCGAACCGCTCGTCGTCGGCATGGGCTACGAGCCCGGCGAGAGCGTCGGCGCGGTCGCGACCGCGAGCTACGAGGCGCGTTCCCACGGCGTCGAGAGCGCACAGGCGATCTCGAAGGCGCTCGATCTGCTGCCCCGAAAGCGCGAGGCCGCGACCGATCCCGATCTCGATGCCGAGGCCGCGGGATTCTACCGCCCCGTGGACATGTCGTTCTACGAGTCGGTCAGCGAGGAGGTACGCGCGATCCTCCACGAGCACGCCACCACGGTCCGGGAGGTGAGCATCGACGAGGCGTATCTCGACGTGACCGAGCGGACCGGCTGGGTGGGGGTCGAGTCGTTCGCTCGCGGGCTGAAGGATCGGATACGGACGGAGGTCGGCGTGACCGCGAGCATCGGCGTCGCGCCGAACATGAGCACGGCCAAGA
>CAZEDI010000141.1:0-4258 GCA_964510865.1 uncultured Halobacteriales archaeon | reverse complement strand
GGCGCGATCTTCACCTTTCGCACAACGGGAACATGATCCAGCTCGCCGAGTAATGACCACGACAAGGGGGCGGGAATCGAATGCCGACGATAGAATCCACGTACCTCTGCTGGGGGTGCGACATCGATGAGCGACATCCAGGATAGAGTTGCGACCGCTGTCGAACGTCGCAGGGCAGAGGTGAATGCTGCGATTCCAGACGAACTTCCCGTTGCGGAGCCCAAACGGCTCTATGAGGCATCTCGGTACCTACTGGATGCGGGAGGGAAACGGCTCCGCCCGGCGATGCTGCTCCTGTCGGCAGAGGCACTCGAAGATGTCGATCCGCTTTCCGTCGACTACCGGGCGTTCCCAGATGGGGAGGGTGGAACAGCTGACATCATGGCGGCGGCGGTGAGCATCGAGGTGATCCACCTCTTCACGCTCATCCATGACGACATCATGGACGACGATCCTCTCAGACGGGGCGTCCCAGCTGTACACGAAGCCTACGACATGGATACGGCCATTCTCGCGGGCGATACGCTCTATTCGAAGGCATTCGAGATTATGCTTGATACAGGCGTCGACAGCGATCGAGAAGTCCGTGCCCTCGACCGTCTCGCGACGACCTGCACCGAAATTTGTGAGGGGCAGGCCCTCGACATTCAGTTCGAAACCCGAGATGACGTGACCGCGGAGGAGTACCACGGTATGATCGAGCGGAAGACGGCCGTGCTCTACGGGGCTGCGGCGTCTGTTCCTGCAATCCTCCTCGGACACGACGACGAGACGAAGGAGGCGATGCATCACTATGGCCTCGAAGCCGGGCGGGCGTTCCAAATCCAGGACGACGTGCTCGACCTGACGACGTCGAGTGAGAAACTCGGCAAGGAACGGGGAAGTGATCTCATCGAGGGCAAACAGACACTCATTACTGCGCATGCCCGAGCAAACGGCGTCGACGTGAAGGGGCTACTCGACGATCAGGATGGTGCGAACGACGAGCAAATCGCCGGTGCGGTCGCAACACTCGAGGACGCAGGAAGCATCGAGTACGCCCGTGAGACGGCTAAGGAATTGGTCACACGGGCGAAAGCTCGGTTGGACGTCCTTCCCGATAACGAAGCCCGTGCCCGGCTCGAGGATATCGCCGATTTCCTGATCGAACGGGAGTACTAGGACTTGCCCGAGCGGCCCGGTACGCGATAATCCCAGGAATGGTACTGTCGCAATATTCGACATCACCGAATTCTGTCCCACTGGGCAGCACGCTTAAGGGAATATCTATCCAACATCGGGTCGTGATTACAGGCTCGGCGACAGGAGGGTAGGGGAAGGTGCGATACAGGCACACCATCGGAGGACCATGGCATGACTGATGACCACGCGACTGGTGATGACGACGACCCAGGGACGAGACGAGACTCATCCCCAATAGGAATGGATGAGGTTGGATCAGAGAGCGAGGACGACACCCATCGGAACATCCTCTCAGATGACGAGGCATCACCGTTCGATGCACTCGGAGAGGTGTCGACTGATGAGGACGTGGATCAGCTCTTCGAGAACGCGTTCACGGCCGAGTCAACGGAAGATACCGACGGGGAGTCGGTCTGGGAGGAGCTTGCATCGTCTACCGCCCGTTGGACTGGATCGGGAGGAGCTGCCGACATCGACGTGGTCCCGAAACGGAATTTTTGCGAACGGTGCACACATCTCAGTGATCCCCCCGAGTTCCGGTGCACGCACGACGGGACCGAGATCATAGAACTCATCGATAGCGATCACGTGCGGGTGAAGGAATGTCCGATCGTAGAACAGCGTCGAGGACTCGAAACGGAATAACCTCCAGACGGAAGATTGGCGCGAAGCGATCCGATTATTTATCCCCGCATCGACAGTATGCCCACGTAGATGCAACGCGAGTTGTTGAAGTCGAAGATCCACCGGGCTCGTCTCACCGAGACCGACCTTTCCTACGAGGGGAGTCTTACCTTGGATCCGGCCTTGATGGAGGCTGCGGATATTGAACCCTACGAGAAAGTCCACGTGCTCAACGTGACGAACGGTGAACGCCTCACGACCTACGCGATCCGGGGAGAACGGGAATCCGGCGAAGTTTGTCTCAACGGCGCGGCAGCGCGTCTTGGGGCTGTCGGGGATATCGTTATCGTTCTGACCTTTGCACTCGTGGAAGATGGGGCAGGAGACGACCCGCGTATCGTTCACGTCGACGAGGACAACACGGTGACGACAATCGACTAGGCAGCACTGATCACGGTCTCTTATCTCACGAAGTATGGTTCGCTCGTCGGCTCGAACCGACCGAGATCCGCCATTTGCCGATAGTCACGCCCGAGAATCGACGTGAGCCTGTCTTTCAATGCCCTTGGCTCGTTGTCAGTCCAGTCGGACGGATCCGCGATCGGAACGACGAGTGCACCTCGGCCCCGGACCTCACTGGCGTGGAGTACCTGAGAATCGGCATCAAGTTTGTGTGATTGTGTCGTGTACTCACGAAGGACGTGTTCGAGTGGTCGATCACCCACGGGGAGAAGGATGTGTGCATTGATCGCTCGAAGTTCTGCGTCGAAAAAGCGCTCGAGCCTCGCGTACTCTTCTACTGTTGGTTCCGTTCCCGGCGGAAGACAGCACATGTAGAGATACGAGAGAAAACAGTTCGAACTCGCGATGGGATACATCTCACTCGGTGTCCGCTCGAGCAGACCCACAGACTCCAGAACGGCGAGGAAGCGATCTAGTGATTCGCCATCCGTGAATGGGACCCCCGTCGTGGTCCCGCCGTGGACACCCGGATGGTCGCCGATCACGTGGAAGTCCGCGTTTACATCGCCGAAACCAAAGACGGCAGACCGATCGTCGTCGGCACAGCCGTACGGACACGGGGGACGCATGCCAAACGGATTCGATGGCTCGTCCGTGATGTTTCGCACGGGCCTGGATTGCGATCCCGTCGACAAAACGGGAGCGATTCACGGGGATCGAACTTCTCCTGGATGCGCCGAGGGTTTATAGGTATGGAGTGCGCATTCCGCAGGTGACTGCCCGTCACCGGGGGTGGGCGGGGTTGCCATGGCCGGGCACGGACTCGACGTCAACGACGTATTCGATGACTTGCGTAGGGAACTCCTTGGAACGTACCAGATGCTGCGGGGCTCGAGCCTGCAGGTAGAGCGGTATTCGCCAGCCGCGCACGGGCCACTCATTACGTTCGATGGACTCGACGGGTATGAGGAGGTCGAACGATACTGGGTTGACGCCCCCTTTGCCTTCGTTTCAATCAACTACGATCGCGAGGAGAACGAGCATCTCTACTATATCGTCGAGCCAGAACTCGATGAGTGGGAGATCACGCTGCTCGAGAACCTCATCGACGACTTACGAGACACGCTGATCCATCGCCGACGGGTCGGCGAACAGAACGCCGAGGCTGTAATCAAGAACGAGCTTCGGTCACTCCTCCAGGAATACGGCGTCATCGTAGACATGAATGCCTTCTATCGCTTCTTTTACTACCTCGATCGTCAGTTCCGGGGCTACGAGAAGCTCGATCCGATCATGAAGGATCCCTACGTGGAGGACATCTCCTGCGATGGGTACGACACTCCCGTTTTCGTCTATCACTCGACCTACACCGACGTAAAGACGAACATGGATTTCTCCGAAGAGGAACTCGACGACTTCGTCGTCCGTCTCGCACAGCGATCCGGCCAGAACATCTCGATTGGAGATCCAATCGCGCACGCAATGCTTCCGGATGGATCACGGAGCGAACTTGCCCTCGGCACGGAGGTGACGCCACGAGGGTCCGCGTTTACTATCCGCAAATACTCCGAGGAGCCAATGACCCCAGTGACGCTCATGGATTACGGCACGTTTTCGATCGACCACATGGCGTACCTGTGGCTCGCTATCGAGAATAACAAGTCCCTCATCTTTAGCGGGGGAACCGCATCCGGGAAGACTACCTCGATGAACGCGGTGTCGATGTTCATCCCACCGCGATCAAAGGTTCTCACCATCGAGGACACACAGGAGATACGGCTTCATCACGAGAACTGGCTCTCCGCGGTTACGAGGGAGAACATGGGGGAAGGCACAGAAGTCGGGATGTATTCTCTGCTGCGATCCGCCTTACGCCACCGACCCGAGTACATCATCGTGGGCGAGGTACGCGGAGAGGAAGCGATGACCCTGTTCCAGGCGATGAACACCGGCCACACGACCTATTCGACGATGCACGCGGACTCCATCC
>CAZEDI010000140.1:0-4267 GCA_964510865.1 uncultured Halobacteriales archaeon | reverse complement strand
GCGTAGTCAGTCGAAAATCTGGCTGATAACTGTCAATGGGTCAGTATTCGACGAAATTCTGGGTTGATGGCCGGGTTTTACGTTGACAAATACCGAATCCATTTGGCATGACGACCGCCGACGAGGGGGATGCCACCACGCTCGCTCCGGAAGACGCCTTCAGCGTGTTGGGAAACGAGACACGGATGGATATCCTCCGTATTCTTGCGGAGGCTGACGATCCGTTGGCGTTTTCGGGGCTCTACGAGCGAGTATCGGAGACGGACAGCGGGAACTTCACGTATCACCTCGACAAGCTCCTCGGCCACTTCGTCGAGGACACGGACGACGGGTATACCTTACGCCGGGCCGGCGAGCGCATTGTCGAGGCAGTCATGTCGGGAGCCGTGACCGAGATCCCGGTCATTGAACCACGGCAGATCGAGTGGCCCTGCGGCCAGTGTGGGACGCAAGTCGTCGTCAGCTACCGGGAGGGAGCGGTGGTGAAATCTTGCCCCGAGTGTTCGGGTAACTACGGGGAATCAGTGAGTGCCGGCGATCCAGTGCCGGAAGATCAGCTTGACCTCGGCTACCTCGGTGGAGCTTCACTCCCGCCCGCAGCGCTCAACGGACGGGACGCGAAGGAAACACTGCAGGCCGGCCATGCTTGGACGTTCCTGGAGAAGATCGCGCTCTCTCACCACATCTGCCCGCGGTGTTCGGCCACCGTCGAGAGAACGCTCACTGCCTGCGAGAACCACGATTCCAGCGAGGGGATCTGCGAGACCTGTGATCGGCGGCATCAGGAGATGATTACTGTCGAGTGTCCGAACTGCCCCCTACGCCATCAGATGTCACTCCCTTCGGCGGTACACGGCTACCCGCAGCAACTCAATTTCGTGACCGCCCACGGATTCGATCCGATCGTGCCCACCGCCGAACAATGGGCAGCGATGTCTGACGCGTGCGAATGGGAGGTACTCGCCACCGACCCAGTCGAGGCCCGAATCTCCTACTCCCTAGACGACCACGTTCTCACGTTAACGATCGACGAGAATCTGGACGTGGTAGAAGTGACTGAATCGGGGCGACCCGATGGAGACGAGATGGACCACAATCCCACGCGGCTGTAGCACCCGCTGAAAATAGCGTTCATCATTGTCGGCCCGTGGGGGGCTTAGGTTACTGTAGGGACATACAGTAATCCGACTTACTGTAGTGTAATACAGATTATATTTATTTTCCATCAATCCGTTCGGTACTTCGGGAGCTACACGACCCATGTCACAACCAAGCGACCACGTGATGGAGCTCGTCACCGGCCGATGGCGGAGTCAGACCGTGTATGCCGGCGTCGAACTGGGCGTGTTCGAGGCCGTCGAGAAGCGGCCGAAACACGCCGTCGAGATCGCCGACGAGCTGAACATCGACGAGGAGAAGGGATACCGACTGCTCAGAGCGCTGAGTTCGTTGGATCTACTCGATGAATCGGCAAACCGACGGTTCTCGATTACACCTGCCGGAGCCCTGCTGCAGGAAAATCATCCGGGGAGCCTGCGGGGCTTCGCGCTCCTCGAAGAGGGACCGACCCACTATGCCACGTGGAAACACCTGCCCGAAATCGTCCGTGAAGGCAATCCTAACGGGTTCCAACGCGAGTTCGGCCACGATTGGCTCGAACATATGGAGGCCGATCCCGAGTACGCGCAGATGTTCAACGAGGCGATGAGCAGTCTGTCGCAGAACGAATCCGCCATGGTGGCGGATCTACTCGACGGAATCAAGTTCTCCGAGTTCGACCACGTCTGCGACGTCGGCGGCGGGCATGGCCACCTACTGTGTACCCTGATTCGGGATACTCCATCCGTCGAGGGTTCGGTCCTGGAACTTCCCAATGTGGTCGAGGACGAAGCTCAGCACTGGCACGAGCCGATGGGTCTAACCGACCGCGTGCGCTTCGTGGAGGGGGACTTCTTCGAGGACGTTCCCGGGGCGGATGTGTACCTGCTGAAGCACATTCTCCACGACTGGGATGATTCCGAGTGCGTCGAGATCCTCTCGACGATACGGGAGGCAGCACCGGATGACGCCCGCCTGTTCAACTGTGAATTCGTCGTACCCGAACCTGATCAATCCCACCTTGCGAAGCTGTTCGACGTCCACATGATGGTGGCGACGAACGGGCGGGAACGAACGGAAAAAGAACATGTCGAGCTCTTCGAGGCGGCGGGCTTCGAACACGTCGAGACACACCGTTCGGAGGAGGTTCCGCTGGCGACTGTCGAGGGCCGCATCACCGATGCAAACGACTCCCGACCTCGTGGATCATGACAGAACCGCACGGCAACACGGTGAACGAAACTCTATGGAAGATGCCAGAGCGGTTAGCCTCGCTCGTGTCCGAGCGCGAGGCGCGTCAGTTCGGGCGGGTACGTGCCTGCTACGGTGCCCTTCCTACGTCGGCGGGCAACCGGGTCTTTGTTTTCGAACCACCGTCACGAGACGACCTTGAATCAGCAGTGGCGTGGCTTGCTGATCGTGATGTTTCGTTCGAGGTGACGACGACTGCACCGGTGGCCCGAGAAACCGCAGAGGATCTCGCCGCGCTCGACCTCGAGAAGACCCGGGAATCACCCGGGATGGTATTGGAGTCACTGGACAGCGTTACTGTCAGTGACGCCAACGTCACCATTTCCAAGGTGACCGACTCCGCCGGACATGAAGCGTTTCGCTCAGTATTCGTGGACGCATTCGAGGCTGCACCGGACTTCCCTGAGCAACTAACATTACCAGCAGTCCTGGAGGACAACTCCTACACGCATTTGGTCGCTCGGCGGGACGACCAGCCGGTCGCCTGTGGGCTTCTCCTTCAGAACGGTGATGCCGCCGGCGTGTTCTGCGTCGGCGTTCCACCAGCATTCCGTCGGCAGGGCCTCGGTGAAGTGATGACCTCGGCGGTGCTTCGCGCCGGTCGTGAAGCCGGTTGCACAATAGGGGTGTTAGACTCATCTGAGATGGGATACCCGCTCTACAAACAGATGGGATTCGAGACCGTCATCGAGTACCACCACTTCGAACCAGCCACCTAGTGAGCATGTGTAGCTCGGTACGGACAGTCTGTTCGCTCTCGTTCTACCGGACTGGAGACTTCACACGCTGAATTTCTAATTCAGGGTCTGAATGGCTTAGACCCCTACTGACAGGAACCGGGCATATCGAGACACCTACGTGCACGGCGCTAATTGAGCAAAAGACAAAGTGTGGACTTTCACCCGTACCTGGCGAATCTCCACCAGCGGCCCAGAAGTCCCAAGAGTAACGCAACTACTGCGGTCGCAGGACCGAACCCGGGAATCGTTGTTTCTGAGTTCGTCGTCAGCGAATCCGTTTCATCAGTTCGTTCAACGATGACGGTCGCAGTGGGAGTGGGACTGGGGAGCTGGGTTTCCGTTGGAGATTCAGTCAGATTCGGCGACGCTGTTTGAGTGGGCGAGTGCGTGTGTGTGTCGCTTAGGCAGTTGCCGTCGGTGATGGGGACTGAGTTGGTGAGGGAGTCGGGGTTGGCGACGGGGTGGGGGAAGGAGTCCGGGTTGGTGACGGGGTAGGTGTGGTCGAACTCTTAACGACGGCGGTGTCGCCTGCCGAGCCCCCGGACGTCTCGACGACGGCCTCCAGTTCGTCTCCCGCTTGCAATCCACCGAGCTCACCGGCCGCCACCTGATAGGTCCCCGAACTCGAAACGGTCTCGGTGTACGTCTCGCCAGTCGCAAGATTACGGATCTCAAACTGGCCCTCAGAAGCGCTGTTCAGATCGATATCAACCACCACGGAGTCATCGGTGTCCACCACCGGCGTCTGAATCGTAATGGACGGTTGGCCTTCACTGGTAATGACCCGTGCAAATAGGTGTGCAATAAACCTTCGCGTGGCAGGCAACCTGCTAGTGGACGACGCTACAGCGTGCAAGAACCACCAGGTACTAAGGTGATCGCTGATCCTCAAAGAGGAGTGTTTCCCCCAGGTCGAAATGTTCTCCATGTTCAATGGAAGCAAACTGAACTGGCGAGTGTCCTAAATGATGTGTCTAGGGTCTAAACACATCACATATAACTATTTATATAAAATAAATTATACTAATACAACCCCGTTCTGATTACCTCAATACTGAATGTTGCAAGCAAATGCGTATTTGGATGAAATCTGAAACCCAATCGGAGAGGTATTGAACCTCGCGTCTACATGGACTCGCCGGGATTTGAACCCGGGGCCTCTCCCATGCCAAGGGAGT
>CAZEDI010000139.1:0-4359 GCA_964510865.1 uncultured Halobacteriales archaeon | reverse complement strand
TCGAGTGTTTGGGTGATCGCGCGAATGTTCTTGCCGCCCTTGCCGATAACCATCCCCGGCTTTTCGGCCTTCAGGACGATCTGGGTCCCCATGGGGGTCTGGGCGAGCTCCATGCCGCCGTAGCCCGCACGGCCGAGTTCATCAGCGAAGAACTCGTCGATGCGCGAGCGCTGGAGGCCGTTTTCGATGAACTGCTGTTCGTCTGCCATCTATTCCGACACCTCCTCGAGCACGAGCTCGACGTCTACCTCGGGCGTGTTCCATGCCGAGGCGCGACCCATGGCCCGGGGTCTCCGCCCCGGACGTTCGCCGACCTTGTGGGCGGCGACGTGGGCGATCTCCATCGATTCGCCGTCGAAACCCTGATCCTCGGCATTGTTCACGCAGTTCTCGAGCAGGTCGAGGAACTCGCCCGCGACCTTCTCGGGGTAGCGACCGGCATCCCAGCCGTCGATGTCGGAGCGGTGACCGACGCCAGCGTTATGGGACTTAAATGGGACCGACGCGTCTTCTGCGATCACGTCCTCGAGATAGTCGATCGCCGCGCCAGCGGTCTGTCCCTTGATCTCGCGGGCGATCTCCTTCGCGTGCTTGTGGCTCATCGGACGCTCGCGAAGCATGGCTTTCGCCGTCGTATCCGGATCCGTGTCGACTGAGTAGCTGATTCCCATGGTTTACTTGAGCGGCACGAATTTCGAGGACCGGGTCGCGCCGATGCCGGCTTGTCCATGCTCCACGTCGTGTCGCGTGAGCTGGAACTCGCCCAGGTAGTGTCCGATCATCTCTTCTTCGACGTCGACCCGCTCGAACTCCTGGCCGTTGTGCACAGCGAACGTGAGCCCGACGAACTCCGGAAGGATCGGCATATCCCGAAGGTGGGTGCGGATGGGATCGTTTGCCGTCTCCTCGGGATCGGCCGATCGAGCCTCGTCGCGGAGCTTCTCGTGTTCGACTGACAGGCCGCGTTCGATCGTGCGCCGCGCTCTGGCGGGAAGCAATTCCGCGACCTCGTCATCCTCCATGTCCTGCAACTCTTCGAGCGTGTGGCCACGGTAGGTGAACTCACCTTCCTGGCCGGTACGGTATTCAGAACTCATGTGTCACCACCTCGTCCCGTCCGTCGGGAGGAGAAATCCCCGACCTTGCGGCCGGGCGGTGCGTTTTTCGAAACACTCTTCGGTCGACCGGGATGCTGGCGGCCGCCACCACCGAAGGGGTGGTCGACGGCGTTCATTGCCACGCCGCGGACCCGTGGCCAGACCGTGCCGCGGGATTTGACCTTGTGGAACTTCTTGCCAGCCTTCACGAACGGCTTCTCTGTGCGGCCACCACCGGCGACCACGCCGATCGTCGCCCGACATCGTGGATCGAGGCGCTTGACCTCGCCCGACGGGAGTTGGACGACCGCGGCATTGCGGTCGTGGGTGATGAGGGTCGCGTTGACGCCCGATGCGCGGGCGAACTTCCCGCCATCGCCGGGTCGAGCCTCGACGTTGCAGACGGGAACCCCTTCGGGGATCTCCGCGAGCGGGAGCGTATTACCCTGCGCAATCTCGGCTGAGACACCTACTTGAAGCTCGTCGCCGACGCCGATTCCTTCGGGCACGAGCACGTAGCGCTGTTCGTCCGCAAAGGAGACCAGGGCGACTGGTGCGCTCCGGGCCGGATCATGTTCGATCTCGACCACTTCGCCGACGAGCGTTTCGTCGTCCTCGGTCGTCCCGTGTCGTGCATCCGTCTTGTAGCGGTGAGACGGCGCTTGGAACGTTGAGCCACCGCGGCCGCGTCGTTGCCCTCTGATTCGTTGTCCCATATCAGAACACCCCGATTCTCGATGCGACGTCCTCCGCGTCGTCGTCTTCGGACAGTCGCACGATCGCTTTCTTCGTCCCGTTCATCGTGACCTGTGTATTGACCTTCACGACCTCGACGTCGTATTGGGATTCGACTGCCTCTGCGACGTCCGGTTTCGTGGCATCGACGTCGACGATAAACTGGAGCTTGTTCTCGAAGTCCATGTCGTCCATCGCTTTCTCGGTGATCAGGGGGTGCCGAATCACGTCAGTCATCGGTCTGCCACCTCCTCGAGCGCCGACTCGGTCCACAGTGTCAGTCGTCCGGCGTGCGTGCCGGGTGCAAGCTGCTCGGCGTTGACCTCGCGTCCCGTGGTGACGTCGGCACCAGCCAGGTTGCGCGCCCCCCGTGAGATTTCCTCCGCTGTCACGAACAAGATCGAATTCGCTCGTCGATATTTCCGGCCTCGCGTCGTTCCTCGACCGGCACGAATCGTCGTCTCGTCCGCGCGCTCGATATCCTGGTGGATACCAAGGGCGTGCAGGACGTCGACGACCGCCTGTGTTTTCACCAGGTCGTGAAAGTCGTCCGCGACGACGAGGGGGAGCTCGAGATCCTCGTCGAATTGGTGACCACGCTCCCGAACGAGAGATGCGTCGCCGGTGGCGGCGATCGCGGATTGTACTGCGTGCTTTCGTTCCTTGTCGTTGACTTTCTTTGTCCGGTCCTTCTCTGCTTTCGGCGGGTGGGCGCGCCGACCACCGACGGTCTGCGGGACGCGTCGCCCCCTATTATTCTCGCGCGGGACGTGCGCCAAGCCACGCCCGGAGCCGAAGGACTCCGCGGGTGTCCGCATCCCGGCGAAGGGATCGGCGCCATGATCCTGTGTGCGATTGGCCTGTGCAGCCACCACTGCCCGCCGGATCAGATCCGGGCGGTACGGGGTCTCGAAGACGTCGGGGAGGTCGACTGTTCCCACGTCGTCACCGTCTGTATCGTAAAGTGTTGTTTCCATATGTCGTCACCCCTGATTGGATGTCGTCGAGACGTAGCGCACCTCGGGATCGAGGCGGGGCTGATCCGTCGGCCGAACGGCCGGGCGGAGGCGCACGAGGCGTTTCTCAGGTCCGGGAACCGAACCCTGCAGCAATGCATACGGCCCGCTGACCTCGCCATAGTTGACGAACCCACCGTCAGGTGTGACGTCGTTATCGCCGAGATCAAGCAGGCGTTTGTTGAGTTCCGTGCGCTGATGGTAGCCCATCTGACCCTGCTGTGGGACGGTCGAGCGCACGCGGCTGGGATTCCATGGGCCGAGATTGCCGATCCGTCGGCGCCACCCCTGGCGGGCGTGCTTACGCTTGCGTTTCTGGACCCCCCAGCGCTTGACAGGGCCCTGGGTGCCCTTGCCCTTCGTTATCCCGCTCACGTCGGCGTACTCGCCGGCGCGGAACACGTCGGTGACGTCGTGCTCGCCGCCATCCTCAATGAGGTCGGCGCCGAACTCGAAGCGGTCCTCGATGGATCCGCCTCCGACGCGCGTCTCCATCACGTCGGGTGTTTTCTTCGGAACGCTCGCAACGGCCTCCGGGACCGTGTGGGTCACGACCCGGAGGTCCGCGATGTCGCCGTTCTGTACCGCGTCCTCGATAACGTTGAGATCGCCGCCTTCGACGGGAACGTCAAGCGCGCGCTCGAGATCCGTATAGACGTCGTCGGTCCAGGCCTCCGTCAGGGGACGTAGCCCATAGGGCGTGTCCTCGTAGGCCCGAAGCGCGACCGCCTGCATGGGAGGGGTTTCGATGATGGTGACGGGGACGGTCTCCTCCATTCCCGTACGCGGTGAATCTGCCTCGTCGTTTATCATGACGACGTGGCTCATCCCGGCCTTGTAGCCAGCGAAACCCTGGAGCGTCGGCTGTCCGTCATCCTCGGGCCAGGCATTGAAACGCGGCACTTCATCCGCCGCGCGCTTCCTGGGCCCGAAGGCCAGCGACCCTTTGCGTGGTCTGTGTGATTGGGGCATCGTATCACTCACTCCGTGAGCATCAGGGAACCAAGGGAGGCGAACATCGCTTCCTCGGTTCGCACTACCTCACTACCCTGGTTCGGAACCGTGTTGAGCCAGCAGTCGAATCCGAAGGCGTCGGCCGCCGATACCTCCTCCTCGGTGAGTCCGAGAATAGCGGGCAACCCCCGACCGGGGGCGCCGAAAGCGACGGTCACCCCGTCGTCAGCGATCCGCGCCACGAGTCGCTCCAGCAAGCCGACCGTAAGTGGCTCGCCGTGGCGAGACGTGGCAACGCGGATGCCCGCATCCTCGCGTTCGAGGACTGCGGAGAGGTCCGACCGCTCGACCTCGAAGCCCGGTGGGGGCTCATCGAGTAGTCGAGCGCGGACCGGTCGTCGCGAAGAGACGCTGACGGTCACGCGTTCCCCCTCCTTTTTCTCGCCCACTTCGGGCGGGATGCGAAGAGAGATCGGGTGTTGCAGGCCGCAATTGACCCGGACGCGCCCGTCAGATCCGACCTCGGTCACGATTCCCTGTCTTAACGACCCCGAACC
>CAZEDI010000138.1:0-4490 GCA_964510865.1 uncultured Halobacteriales archaeon | reverse complement strand
AATCGTGCTCCGGTGGCATCGTCACCCGGCCGTTCGTGGTGGTTGTCTCCGTCGAACGTCCCCTAAGGATCGATGATACCAGTACCTCGCCAAGTACCGCTCCGTGCGTTTGCCGCTTTCGTACGATCAGAATGGACACCCACGAGAAGACGCCTTGGCGGACGGTCGCGAGGCAGTTGGTTCAAGAGCGATGAGCCGGTCTTGGCAACGGGAACATTGACCTACCGGAGAGACGAAACCAGGGGCTATGACGTCAACGAATTCACCCAAAGTCGTCGATTTCGGGGCACATTTTTATCCGGAGCTCCCCGACGAGCGTCACGACGAGCACAAAGCGATCGAACGATACGCTGGGTCATCGATCTGTACAGACATCGACGCCCTCCGAGAGCATTACTCCGCTGTCGGCGTGGATGGGGCGGTACTCTCACAGCCGTACTACATGGGTTCTTCGGATGCCGAAGCGGTGGCGAGAGCCAACGACGCACTCCTCGAGTGCATCGAGCCGTACGACGAGTTGTTCGGACTCGCTACCCTTCCGGTCGCAGCGGGCGGCGAGACGGCTGCCGCGGAACTGAGAAGAGCCCTGGAGGCGGGATACAACGGGGCTGCCGTGGAGACGAGATCTGACTCGATCGAACTGATCGATCCAGAACTCGAAGAGGTATTCGAAATCGCCGATCGTACCGGTGCGCCCCTCCTCGTCCATCCGAAACTCGACCACTCGCTCGGTCAGGGGAGTCTCGACGATCACTGGCGATTGAACGAGATTTTCGGACGGGAGGTCGCTCTCGCCGAATGTATCTCGAAAGTCATCCACGAGGGGATCTTCGAGAAGTATTCGAACCTCTCCCTCGTCTTTCATCATCTCGGGGGGAACCTCGCGGCGTTCCTCGGTCGGATTGAGGGGGCGATCAACCGAGCGAGACGAGATAGTGGTGATCACCTGAAGACCTACGAGGATTTCGAGAAGATCCTCGGGACGCGAGTGCATCTCGATACGTCCGGCTACTACGGTGACGTCGATCAATTTCGGCGGAGTCTGCAGGCAGTCCCGTCTTCGCACGTTCTCTTCGCCACTGACTTCCCCTACGAGACCGTCCATCCGGAAGCGTTTCAGAAGATCATCGATGCCATCAAAACGGCCAGGGGGGGTCAGGAGCGGGAGGCGATCCTCGGTGGGAACGCGATCGAGCTACTGGTGAACGTACGCGAGAGTGGCGATCTCGGTACCTGATCGTATTCCTTCACCCCGTCTGTAAGACCTAATGGAGCGCCTCGAGCTCGTCGACCGAGAGAGTGGATGGAACTGATCGGGATCGGCCTCGATAGTTGGTCCTGAACATTCTCGGCAGTTCTACTGTGCCCCGATGCCTCTTTCGATCGACTGATTTCGAGATACCGGCCCGCGATCATTCGCTCGGAGCTGACGGCGCGATCAGCTCGATCGGGTGACGGATCGACCGCTCGAAGAGCGCGTCGAGCTGCTCCAGACAAGAGGTTCCGCTCGCGAGCAGGACACGGTCGTCCATTTCGGCGTCATTGAACTGCTCGGCAATCAGCTCTCCCACGGACATCGAGAGTTCGTAGTACTCGCGCTTATAGCCGAAGCTTCCCGCCATCCCACAGCACTCGGCATCCGACGTGAGCACGTCGTAGTCAAGGGACTCCAGGACCTCGACGGTCGGTCGCTCGAGGCCGAGGGTGCGCTGCTGGCAGTGGCTGTGATAGGCGACGCTGGCTGTCTCTTCGTCCGAACGGACCAACTCTTCCGCCTTCTCCGGGTCCTCCTCGAGCAAGGCCCCGATATAGGCCATCACCTCCACTGTGTGTTCCTGGAGATGGTCAGCTCGTTCTGGCGGGAGCAACCGCTCGTAGTCCCGCTGGACCATCGCGTGATCGCTCGGCTCGATGACGACGACCGGGAGCCCGTCGTCGAGGTGGGGTTCGAGTACATCGGCAACGGTGGCCGCTTTCTGACGAGCAGTCTCGACCATGCCCTGGGAGAGCGGTTCGCGACCGGTCGAGGGGACGTCGGGAACCCGGACCGCGACATCGAGCGCCTCGAGGGCACGCACGGCTGCCTTGCCGCGTTCAACACGGACGTGGTTCGTGTAGAGGTCGGCGAAGAGGACGACCTCGTGATCGGCCTCGGCCGGGTTGAGCGAATCCCGGGCTTCCGCCCACCGCCGAAGCGTCTCGCGTCGGAATCGCGGGAGATCCCGGCGGGTGTCGACGCCGAACACGCGTTCGAGGAGGACGCGGCTCGGCCCCAGGTTCGCGAGCCAGTTCGACGCCGGGGCGGTGGCGCTACCTACGCTCGCTAGCGTCTCGAAGTTGCCGAAGAGCCGCTTCTGGACGTCGAGGCCTGGCGGTTCTTCGTCGGGGGTTAATCCCTCGAAGACGAAGTCGAACGCCGACGGGTCCTGTCCCTGGTTGATCCGGTCACGGACGGCCGTGTTGATCCAGGGGATGTCTATCCCGACAGGACATTGGTTAACACACCGGGTACAGCCGGTACAGAGGTCGTTGAACGCAGCGGCGCTGTCTTGGCCGTGAACGCCAGCCTCCCAGCCGGTCGCGATGCCGCCGGAGTACGTTTCACCGCCGAAGGCGTGGCCACCGACAGCTTGGAAGTTGGCACACGAATTCAAGCATGCCGAACACCGGATGCAGTAGAGCGTCTCTCGGAGTACGTCGTCGTCGCGCATCGCCATCCGGCCGTTGTCGACGAGCACGAGATGGAACTCGCGTTCGCCTGTGCCCGTCTCGTCGGCCTCGAAGTCGAGCGTCGGCGTCTCGACCGGCGGCGCGAACAGCGAGAGGTAGGACGTAATGTCCTGGCCTAAGCCGGAGCGGGCGATGAGCTCGACGAACGGCTGCATGTCAGTTACGGACGGTACGAGCTTCTCGACGCCGGCGACGGCCACGTGGACGTCCGGCGCGACGACACACTTCCGAGCGTTCCCCTCGCTGGCGACGATAGCGAGGGTGCCGGTGTCCGCGGCGATGAAGTTCGCGCCGGTCATCCCGACGTCGGCCGATCGGATCCGCTCTCCCAGGTACTCCCGAGCGAAGGCTGTGAGCTCCTCCGCCGACGTGAGCGGTTCCTCGAGATCGAAATGACGGTTGAACAAGTCGGCGATAGCGTCGCGGGATTTGTGGATGGCGGGAGTGACGATATGGGAGGGTGACTCGTCGGCGACCTGAAGGACAAACTCGCCGAGGTCGGTTTCCCACACGCTGACGCCGGCTGCCTCCAACGCCTCGTTGACCGCTAGCTCCTCAGTGGTCATCGACTTGCTTTTGACGACCGAATCTGCGTCCCGCTCCTCAACGACCTCCAGGCAGTACTGGTTGGCGTCGACAGCGTCTTCGGCTAGGTAAACACGACCGCCGCGCTCCTCGACCGTCTCGGTCACCTCGTCGATCAACTCGGGCAACCGGGCGATCGCGTCCTCCTTGATGGCACGAGCCTGGTCTTTCAGGGCGTCGTAGTCCTCCAGTGCTCCGGTCGACTCGTATCGGTCCCGATTGAACCCCAGGGTGTTCTCGCGGACGCTCTCCCCCTCGGTTGCCATGAGCTCACGGATCCTCGCGGCTTTCTCCTCGCGGGTATCGCTCATGGGTGAGCACCTCCGCCGAGTGTACCGGTCCACTCTCCAGCCATGGCCCTCGTTGTGAGCATCATAGGTCCGTGAGGATTACCACGTGGACGGCTCTCGGGCCGTGAGCGCCGTAGACGAGGGCGCCCATGTCCGCCGTTGCGCTCGGCCCGGAAGCGAGGACCGCGCTCGTGAGGCCACCGTCGAAGGCGGTCCCGAGGCGATCGAACGCGGTCGGCATGTCGGCGACCACGTCGCTCGCCGCGAGGACGGCCACGTGGGTTTCCGGGAAGACGCTGGCTCCTTCCGTGTTTTCGGTGCCAGAGGTGAGGACGACGGTGCCATAATCCGCGATGGCGAGGGTCGCGGCGGTGACACCGGTCAAAGCGGGTTCGAGTTCGTTCGGTGACGGATCGACCGTTACCGTGGAGTCAGTTAGCGAGACTCCGTCGAAGGGGAGTGGGGTGCCGACTGCCGGTTGCTCGACGATCCTATCGATTTCACCCGTCGCCTCGGCCGATTCAACCTTCGTCACCCCCGACTGACGCGCCGTAAGGGAGCGTTCGAATTCATCGATAACACCGGACCTTGTCATGGTTAGTAGCTACCACAACCGAACGGTTAATCCTGTTTCTGTATACTATTGACAGAAGATCGTTCACTCGTGCCACTGTCTTACGGAATAATAACAGCCACCGCTACCGTGCTGGTAGCAGTTTCAGAGAACCGCTATGCGTCCCAGAAGGCGGGGATCCCGTCGTCGAGATTGGTGAGGACGGTTGCGAGTACGTCCCGCCGATCGTGAGAATACCCTCTGTCTTCCCCAGGTGTCGATGCGTCCGGTGGCGGGTGGAAGTGCTCGCGGGTATTGTGGTCATTCGGGTG
>CAZEDI010000137.1:0-4512 GCA_964510865.1 uncultured Halobacteriales archaeon | reverse complement strand
GTGTCTTCTCCAGATGTCGGACAGGATTCTGTAGCGCAAAACGCGGGTGGGACCGAACTCGGCGGCCGGCAGATATCGGACCACCAAGGTACCCCGTGGCTGACCGGGCTTGTCGAGCTGTTGACGAGGTACGGCGAACGGGCCGGGGACGCCCTGGTGTACAGTTCAGTGTATCTCGCGTTCATCACGATGATCGAAGTCGTAATCGTGATGGTCCTCCTCGGACTCCCGGCGAACCTCGCGCCCGTAGTGGGAGGACTCGTCACGTTCTCGGTGTACGCCAATGACCGGATAGCAGACGTTGAGGACGATGCAGCGACGAATCCCCAGCAAGCGGCGTTCGTTCGTAGATACCGGAAGCCACTTTACTTGTTGGCGTCGGCCACCTACGGTCTGGCGGTGGCCCTCTCCGTGCTCGGCGGCCCGCTGGCCCTTGCGATTACCGTCCTTCCGGGCGTCGTGTGGGTTCTGTACGCCTCCAATTGGATCCCCGCCGCGATCCTGCGCGTTCGCCGTCTGAAGGAGGTGTTCCTCGTCAACTCCGCCGTAGTCGCCCTGGTGTGGTCCTTCTCGTTGACATTCCTCCCGATTGTGTTCGTAAGCGGTCGTGTCAGCGTGGCCGCGGGAGTTGTGTTCGCGTACTTCTTCCTCCGTTCGTTCGTAGACACAGAAATCCCGAATATACGGGACGTCGATGGGGACCGAGAGATCGGCGTAAAGACCCTTCCCGTAGTGATTGGAGTCGATCGGACGAAGCAAGCACTGTTTGGGATCGATCTGATCACGGCGACGGTCATCGTCTACGTAGGAGTGGTTGGGATGCTTCCGGTCGAAGTGGGAATCCCACTGCTCGTGGGCATCGTCTACTCGATGGGACTCACGTCCCTCGTCGGTCGGATCGAGAACGACGATCTACTCGCCATCGCCACCGAGCTCGAGTACGTGATTGTCGGTCTGGCACTCCTCCCAACTGTCATCGGATTCTGAGGTGTACGCCCCCAGAAAGTTATCATCACTGATTTTTGAACGAATCGGTTAATAACCAGGGAACGTCTCGGTCCGACAAATGGCCTCTCAGGGACCGATGATCGCCGTGATGCTACTGGGGATCTTCATCAGCGTCACGGCCGCGTTCCTCGCCTGGCGGGAACGGCCTGAGCCGGGAGCAGTTCCCCTCACCGCACTGCTCGTCGGCGGAAGCTGGTGGTCGATTTTCTTTGTCTTCGAGCTACAGGCGACGACTTTGGGCGCCAAGATACTCTGGTCGAACATACAGTGGATCGGTGTGGTTATCGTTCCGGTCGCTTGGCTTATCTTTGCCTTAGAGTACACGGGCCGTGATCGGTTAATCCAGTTCCGTAGCGTGGCGCTCCTCTCGGTCGTTCCAGCAGTGACGGTCCTGCTGGCCATAACTGAGGGGTACCACTCCCTGCTCTACGTCGATTCGACTATCGTTGAGGAGGGCGGGTTGGAGATACTCCATCGGACCGGGGGTCCCTGGTACTGGGTCATCGCCGGGTATACGTACTTCCTGGGAATCCTCGGAATGATTCCGCTGTTAAGTCTCATCAGGAGTGACGCGCTCCCGTTTCGCGGTCAGAGCTTGGCGCTACTCATCGGTGCGACAGTCCCGTGGGTCACCAGCTTTCTCTATATCGTTGGGGTGACCCCTGTGCCTGGCGTCGATCCTACCCCCGTCGGTTTCGCCGTGTCCGGAGTCGCCCTCCTCGGCGCGATCAAACGTTATCGACTCCTGGAGATCAGCCCGGCCCCGAACTGGAGTGCACGTCATCTCGTCTTCGAACGAATGCACGAGGGTGCCGTCGTCGTCGACAGCCACGGCAACGTCGTCGACCTGAACGACAACGCGGCCGAGATCATGGCCGTTGAACCTTGCGAGATGTTGGGCCAACCGGCCAGGGATGTCATCCCAGGCTACGAGGACTTCCCGGAGGACGGACAGGCGTCGGATCACGTTACCATCAGCAAGGATGACGGGACGTACTTCTTCGACGTGACGGTGACTCGAATCGACGATTTCCACGGTCGCTCGATCGGGCGCGTGATCACCTTCCACGACGTGGGAGAACACCTGCAGCAGCAACAGCGGCTCGGGGTACTGAACCGGGTCCTCCGGCACAACATCAGGACCGAGACCAACTTGATCAGCGGCTACGCAGACATGCTCGACGACGCCGAGGGCTGGGCAGCCATGATCAAGGAACACGCGAATGCCATCAACCAGCTCGGCGAGAAAGCTCGAGAGATCGCCGATATGTTCGAACAGGAGGGCGAGCCGGCGGAAGCCACCTCGCTCGAGGAGCTCCTGTCCCAGGCCGTGAGGTCCGTTCGGTCCGAACATCCTGAGGTGACGATAGATTACGAACCGCCTTCCGAGGACGTCGACGTCGCAGGGGTTCTCGCTTCCGTGTTCTCTAACGTGATCGAGAACGCCGCAGAACACAACACGAACCCGAACCCCCGGGTCGACGTTCGCGTCGACCCGGAGGGGGACATCGCCCGGGTCTCCGTGGCCGACAACGGCCCCGGCATCCACGAGTACGAGCGGGCAGTTCTCGAACGTGGGCGAGAGACCTCCCTCGAGCACGGGAGCGGACTCGGCCTCTGGCTGATCAAGTGGGGAGCTACGATCGCCGGATGCGAGGTTACGTTCTCGGAGAACGACCCGACCGGTTCGATCGTCACCGTCGAGGTTCCAGTGCTCTCTCGATCCGAATCCACTCCCATCGAACGGGATAAGATTGCATCGTAGGTAAAGTTCGGAAACGTGTCGGTATCACGTGGTGTCGGAACGTGGAGTCAGAGATCGTGTGGGAGTGCACTACGGTCATACCTGCTCGCTTCGCTGCACGAATCTGTTCTACTTCGAATCCTCCCCGAGTGCGTCACTGCTCACGGCCGTTCACGGTAGAATTTCACCAATGTGAGAATTCCTGTAGGTCGAGACGTTTCTATCGGAATTTATATAGCTCGCTCCGACCGGCAATAGAGGCGTGATAGGCGCTCACGATGACGTTGGAAACTACTCCTCGCTATAACGGCGAGAACCTGTCTGGGAGTAATGGTCACGCAGTCGTAGTGGGAGCGAGTATGGCCGGGCTACTGGCAGCCCGCGTGCTCGCCGATGCCTTCGAGACAGTCACAGTTTTCGACAGGGACCCGTTACCCGACGAACCAAACATCCGGCGGGGGATTCCTCAGGCCCGCCACCTCCACGTGCTGCACGAGGCTGGCCGGAAGACGATCGAAGATCTCTTCCCCGGTTTCAGTTCGGACCTGATCGGGGCCGGAGCAGAGCAGCTCGATTTTTCGAGTGACGTTCAGATGTACGATATGGGGGACTTCGTTGCCGAGGGCCCAGATCGTATCCCGATGTACTGCGGGAGCCGGCCGTTGTTTGAGCAGGTCACGCGCCGGAGAGTCGCCGATATCGACGAAGTCCGCATCCGAGAGAGGTGTCAAGTGACGGCGTATCTCACCGATGACGTCGGGTCTAACGTCGAAGGTGTGGCCATCCGAAACGAGAACGCCTCGTCGGAAGAGCTTTCAGCCGACGTAGTCGTCGACGCCACCGGTCGTACTTCCCACACTCCGACCTGGCTCACAGAGCACGGGTATTCGACGCCCCCCGTGGACGAAGTCGAAATCGATCTGGGGTATAGTTCGATCCTTCTCGACCGACCCGCGGAGGACAAGCGGGCGTTCATCGTGTTTCCCACGCCGCCCGAGACCCGCGGTGCGGGCGTGTTGCCGATTGAAGGGGATCGCTGGTTGATGACGATAGCTGGCCTCCATGGCGATCACCCACCGACGGAGTACGACGCGTTGGCTGATTTCGCTGCGAGTCTCTCTCTTCCCGTGTGCAAACGACTCATCGATACACACGAGGTGGTTTCCGAAGATATCGCTCATTATCCGTTTCCGTCGAGTCGCAGGCATCGCTACTGGGAACTCGATCGATTCCCGGATGGACTCGTCGTGGTTGGAGACGCAATCGCTAGCTTCAACCCGGTCTATGGGCAGGGGATGTCGGTTGCCGCACTTGAGGCCGTTCACCTGCACCACACGCTTGCTGAGGGGGACTTCGTTGACCTCGGACAGCGATTCTTCGAGCGAATCGAGAAAGTCGTCGACGACGCGTGGAATCTCGCCGTCGGGAGCGATTTCCGCTACTCGGAAACCAGTGGACCAAAGCCGCTCGGGACTGACTTGTTGAACCCGTATTTCGCTCGTCTCTCCCGCAAGGCCCATACCGATAGCATCCTGGCTGACGCCTATTACCGTGTGATAGTGATGGAACGGAGGCCTATCTCACTCCTACGACCACGTATCGTGTGGCGCGTGATGAAACCGACACTGTGACTCGTGGATCCCCCCGCAATTCCTGCGGCGCATTATGGCCTCGCGACACGGCTCGCTGTCGCTCGCAGACAAACGGGCCGGGAGGGAGTTGAACCTCCGAGAGACGACCTCGCTCCGCTCGGCTGCGAC
>CAZEDI010000136.1:0-4610 GCA_964510865.1 uncultured Halobacteriales archaeon | reverse complement strand
TCAAAGGAAACCTGTGCCGGTGCACGGGGTATCACAACGTGGTGACTGCCGTCGAGTCCGCCGCAGAGAAACTGGCTGCAGGCCAAACCGAAAAAGCGGACACGCCGGGAGAAACAGCCGAGGCCGGAAAGACACCCCCGGCGGAGGACTGAGATGTTCCCGCCATCATTTGATTATCGCCGTGCAGAGTCTGTCTCGGAGGCACTCGATTTGCTCGCGACAGAACCTGGTGCAGAACTCCTCGCTGGCGGCCACAGTCTTATCCCCGACATAAAAAACGAAGGTCACGATCCCGGCACGCTGATCGATGTCAGTGAAATCGATGCGTTATCAGGGATTGACCATGCCGAGGACTTCACCCGAATAGGAGCGCTCACGACCTATGCCGATCTCTTGAGGAACGAACAGCTCTCGGAACGGTTTCCAGTGCTCACAGACGCCGCTTCGACACTCGGGGATCGACAGATTCGGAATATGGGGACGATTGGCGGGAACCTCGCTTACGCCGATCCGGGTGCTGACCTTCCGGCCGCCGTGATCGCCACGGATGCGGTGATCGAGATCGAACAGTCCGACAGTAAGCGAGAGGTGGCAGCGGAGTCATTCTTCGTCGGTGAAAAAGAGACTGCGATTGCTGACGACGAGATGATAACAGCCGTTCGCATCCCTCGACATGAGGAGAGTGATTCCGCCTACGTCAAGAAAACCCACCCGGCAACGGGGTACGCACTCGTTGGCGTTGCCGTATCGGTTGTAGTTGACGACGTGTCAGAGGAGATCACCCATGCAAGAATCGCGGCGAATGGGGCCTTCAAATATGCACGACGGCTGCGGTCTGTCGAGAAGGCACTGGTGGGATCGTCAGTAACTGATGATGCGGCCATCGCCGATGCGGTGGAACAGGCGGCCGACACGGGACAGATGCGATCGGATCCTCATGCGTCCGGAGAGTTTCGTGCACACCTCCTCTCCGTGTATGCGGAGCGTGCTATCTCTGACGCTGTGGTGCGAAGATCCGATGATCGAACAGCACAATGAACGACAGGATTCACTCGGATGCCGTAGTCTACGGCAAACTTATGGAATTTCTCGATGCAGACAGAGATGCAGTCGTCGCAACAGTCGTTGACGTCGACGGACGGTCCTATCGACGTCCGGGAGCGAAATTAGTTGCAACACCTGATGGGGAATTCGGGGCGGTAACGACCGAGTGTCTCGAAAACGAGATCCGGGAACTTGCTGCCACCGTGCTTGATACGAACGAGCCCAGGATCGTGACATATGATCTGACCCAGGACGACGATATCTGGGGACTCGGTGTCGGCTGCAAGGGGATCGTCGACGTGTTCATCGAGCCACTTGACGAGCGATTTCGGCCAGTACTCGAAAGCAGAGAGGGTTCGGCGCAGCGAACAGTCGCGACCGTTCTCGAGAGCACGGACGAACGACTCTCCGCCGGTGATCGGACGATCCTCGAGACGGGATCTGCACTCCCCCAAGCCGTGGTGAGGGACGTTCAGCGCGGTGACGCAGAGAACACGCACGTGGTCGAGTGCACGACTGAGTCGGGTCATGTATCGATCTTTCTCGATCGTGTTGAGCCTCCTCCACATCTCCTACTGATCGGGTCGGGAAACGACGTCCACCCGATCGTGGAATTGGCAGCTCCCCTTGATGTGGAGGTGACTGTCGTTGCATTCCGTGGTGCCAGTGCATACGAAGATCAGTTTCCGGGCGCTGACCACGTTGTCTCGACATCGCCGCGGTCATTACAGGACGACGTCAAGATCGACGAACAAACCTACGCCGTCGTGATGACTCACAACATCGTCGATGATCGCCTTGCTCTCGAAGCGCTTCTCGAAAGCGCCGCCCCGTATGTTGGTGTCATGGGCCCGGCAGAACGATTCCAGGACATCCGCCACGGGCTCGAAGATGATGGCATCCGACTCAGCGATGATGACCTCGCGCGGGTCTATGCCCCTATCGGGCTCAACCTTGGAGGTGGAGACCCCCTCGAGATAGCCCACAGCGTGATTGCTGAGGTGTTAGCCACGGCAAACGGGCGCGACGGTGGGCACCTTAGGGATGTTCCTGGCCCTATTCACGAGCGTGTAACACCTCGAGATACGTGACTGGACGACAGTCATCGTGAGCGAGAGTTAGCAATTGACCTCCTCTCCTGCGCTGAAGGGCGAGGATTCCCACGGGAATCTCCCGCTGATTTGGGATATGTGACAGTTCGAACACCGACGAGATGCAGCCCGGGCCAAGCGGCCGTTACTCCTATCCGCCGCCGTGACGGATTCGGCGGTACCTGGGTGTTTTGTTTCGGTACCTGACGTATCCAATGGGTACCATCGAGTCTCGGTCAGGGACTTCAGGAATGTCCGATTGTCCCAGTATGGGCGCGGGCGTGCCGCGGCGGATGACCGGGAAGTCGTTCGGAGGGCACCTCACCTCTCGGCACGCCTGAAAGCACACATTGCCAGCGATTCATCCCCATCCTCACGGACAATGCGTTCTCGCCTGTTATCGCGTAAACGTGTCGATACGGGCTACGACATCATCCGTGAAGGAGAACACGTCGACGAAATCAAAGAGAGTCTCCTCCTGACGGCGAAGCCGACCCTGGATAGCGATATCACTCTCAGCACGGTAGATCGCATCGATTACGTGTGTCGTGTCCGTCATAGGACGCTCCTCACGCATGAAATGGATGAACCGCTCGCGGCCCTCGAAGGTGCGATCGGATCGCTCCTGTATAAAATCCGGGTCAAGGACCGCAACGAGGTCATCATACGACCCAGTATCGATCACTCGATAGTAGGTGCGAGCGAGCTCCTCCCGATCGATAGCCATACGAGGATACTTGAGTTGTGCATTCAAGAGCGTGATGATCAATAGCAATTCGTTCATTCGTCGATCTCGACAGGAGGGGGTTTTGTAGGTGGAGGCTGCACGTACGGGACGGGACAATGACAGCGAACAGATGGTGGGTGCGCCTCGCAGCCCGTTGGCTGGCGAGGGTCGATGGAGTCTCGGGGATGCTCCAGCTCGCGATGCTCGTCCTGACGGGTATCTCGACCGCAACACTCACACTCAGACAGTACGGGCACGGGGAGTATGCCTGGCCACTCATCGGCGTCCTCGGTGTCGCGATGCTGGTCTTTACCTATCTCTACACTGAGGGTGGTGTGTGGAACCAGATGGCCCGCGACCGTCAGGACCTGTCGACCAACTTCGCCGGGCCGTCAATGCGAATGAATACGGAGATGGTTGCGCGCGGCATCATGGCCGGCGAGGAGAACCGGGAACTCACCGACGGGGAACGGGCAGCAATCAAGCGCGAACTCGATCACGCCTTCAGCGAGTATCGTGACGGGATAGACATCAAAGAGTAACACCATTTGACACCGATACCCGTCGGGAGAGGGCAAGCGTTTAGCCCCCATGCTGTGTTATGATGCCGCATGGCAAGCGAGACAGAGGGCGATCACGTCGGACGCAACGTGGCTCGCCGGGAGGATCACGCTCTTCTGCTCGGACGAGGCACGTACACAGCCGATCTTTCGGCACCGAGGATGACCCACCTCGCCTTCGCGAGAAGTGACGAGCCACACGCTGACATCGTAGAGGTCGATACATCGGAGGCAACTGCAATGGACGGCGTGGTCGGAGTCTTCACGTGGGATGACATACAGGCCACCGATACACCTGGAGTCCTCCCAATTTCGTCTGGAGGCTTGGACTACGACCTCCCGGGTCACCCGGTGCTCGCGCGCGACCGCGTCCGGTATGAAGGACAGCCGATTGCAGCAGTTGTTGCTCGAGACCGCTATCGAGCCCGAGATGCGGTCGAAGCTATCGACATCGAGTATGCCCCGTTGGGAGCCGTCACTGATCCTGTCGACGCGACGTTGGATGACGCGCCGATACTCTATGACGACATCCCGACGAACGTTGTCACGACATCGGAACTCGGAGACGAGGAGGAGACCGATGAGCAATTTGCTGTGGCGGACACGGTCGTGGAAATCGACATAGAGAACAATCGTCTCATCCCGAATGCACTCGAGCCGCGAGCGGCAATAGCACGGTGGTCGGGAGACGGCGAACTCACGGTCGAAATGACGAGTCAGTCACCACATGGCCATCAAGGCAAGCTCGCACACACACTTGGGCTACCAGAACGCGAGGTACGTGTCATCGCACCGAACGTCGGTGGCGGGTTCGGGCACAAAGGCCATCATCACCCCGGAGAAGCAGTTGCCGCATGGGCTGCACGTGAGGTGGATCGGCCCGTAAAATGGACGGCAACGCGCTCGGAAAACTACGTCGCCGGAGCTCATGGACGGGATCACCGCACACACGCTGCGCTCGCCGTAGACACGAACGGCACTATCCGTGGACTTCGGGTTCAAACACACGCAAACGTCGGTGGGTATGGTCTCGGGGGGAGTCCAATGATGCCTGGCTGGTACGGGTCACTGCTTTCGAGCGAGTACGCGATCCCTGCGATACACGCCGAAACAAAGGCTGTCATGACAACGACGCCTCCCATCCACTCCTACCGTGGTGCCGGTCGACCCGAGGCAATCTATGTTATC
>CAZEDI010000135.1:0-4807 GCA_964510865.1 uncultured Halobacteriales archaeon | reverse complement strand
TATAAACGAAGCCACCCCGTAGTCGATCATATGACGATCACGAGCGACGAGGAGGTCCTCGGCGGGGAACCGCGGATCGAGGGGACCCGGATCGCCGTCCGCCACGTCGCCAACAAAGTGATCGACGCCGGGCATCCACCGGCGTACGTCGCCGATCAATTCGACTGCTCGCTCGCGTCAGTGTACGAGGCACTCTCGTACTATTACGACAATCCCGAGGAGATGCGAGCGGCTGATCGAGCCAACGCAGCCGCGTTCGAACGCGTTCGGGACTCGTCGATCAAACCCAAAGAGCCGATTTCGTGACGCAGCCGTCGATCCTGCTCGACGAACACGTCAGTCGGGTGTTCGAGCGAGTACTTCGGGAACGCGGCTACGAGATTCAACAGGCGAAAGACCAGTTCGGTGAACGAACCACCGACCGGGACCTTCTGCAGTGGTGTCGGACGAACGATGTGCTCCTCCTCTCGAACAATGCGAAGGATTTCGAAGAGTTCCATCAAGAACTCGATCATGCAGGCGTCCTCCTCTATTACGATCAAGGTCGCCCGGATGAGGATCCGGAAGGACTTGCTCGAGCTGTTGAGGCGGTTCTCGAACAGTATGGGATCGAAGAACTTGCAAACGAGCTGGTCGATCTCGGCGAATGGTATGAGTGGCTTCAGAGGGAGTGATCGCTCCTCTGGACACCTGATCCGGCCGTCAACAGCGGTCCACTACTCACAAGTCGATTCTCGAGCGATCGTCGACGATCACCACGACGGGCACCCACTCGAGGAGCCACCGGAGACGACGGCTGCCCACGGACCTTCGGACGATTACTCCTGGACGAACAACACTTTCCCGTAGAGTTCTCGGTCGTCCATCTTCCGGAATGCCGTCTCATATTCATCGAGGGAGTACGTCTCCTGGATGACGGGTTCGATCGTTCCGTCCCACACGTATTCACAGAGTGCTTCGACCTCGTCCGGCGTCGCCCCCGAACTCCCGATATGATCGAGTTGCCGGATGAATAGCAGTCGGAGCTCGGTTTCTGGGTTCGGCCCAGCGGTTGCACCGGAGGTGATGAGACGCCCTCCATGACGGAGCGCGCGCATCGACTGTGTCCACGTTGGACCACCGACGCAGTTGTAGACGGCATCGACACCGGTTTGATCCGTCAGCTCCCAGATGCGGCGATCGAACGACTCCTCGACGTAATTGATCGTGTGATCGACGCCTAACTCGGTGAGGAACTCTGCTTTGTCCTCCGTGCTCGTCGTTGCATACAGCTGGCGAACGTTGAACACCTCGGTTGCGATCTGGACGGCAAACGTCCCGACTCCGCCTGTCGCACCGACGATGAGGAGCTCCTCGTAGGGCTTTAACTCTCCACGAGTCGTCAGCGCACGCCACGCAGTCCCGCCAGCAACCGGCACCGACGCCGCAGTCTCGAAGGAAACGTGGTCCGGAATCGAAATGAGATAGTCGTCGGGCACGGCGATGTATTCGGCGTGTCCACCCTGTCGCATCTCTCCGAGCATCTCGAAGTCCGGACAAAACAGCTGCTCGCCTCGCCGACAGGCCCCACACTCTCCACAGGACATGTACGGGTTGATAAGGACACGATCACCGTGCTCCCAGCCGCCAACTGCCGACCCGACCTCGGCGACCGTCCCGGCAACGTCACCGCCAGTCCGAAACGGGTACTCGGGAACGTAGTGATCCAACTCTCGAACCGCAAACAGGTCCATGTAGTTGAGTGCCGACGCTCGAACGTCGACGAGCACCTCGTTCGATTCAATCGACGGTCGGTCGACGGTCAGGAGTTCGTAGTTGTCGATCGGTCCGTGCTCGTGGAACCCGACGGCCTGCATTGACTCCGTCATTCGTTCGTCTGATGCGGCGGCGAGACCATAAGTTCGCCACTCTCTCCGGCTACCGACTCACGCTCGTTCCGGAAGAGTGACTCCAGACACGGCCCGAGTAGCGAGACGGTGTGCGAGCATGCACACGTCGACCTACGTGCCGTCTGGAATACCTCGCACTCGGTCACTCCGAGTTCGCTGGAGAGACTCACACGGGCGGGGTCAGTCGATCCGAGTCGCTCCACTCGTGGTACACCGTATTGATGAGGACGCCGGTGACGAGGAGCACTCCGATGGCAGCGAACAGTGGGTTCGTGAGATATGCTGCATACAAGGCAACGGCAAACGCGATCGCCAGCGCTCCGACCAGATACCATGGACCGGTCAGGTCCCCAACGTCACTCGACCGGAGCGTAGCGACCATGAAGACGAAGATCGTCACGGGAGCAACGAGCGTCAGCAAGCCGATACCGGTCGCCATCGCCTGCAGCGGCGGCTGCCCTTGGAAGACAATGCCGATTCCGCTGAGGAGGATCCCCGAGAGGGTAACGATCTTCAGGCCACGCGCATCGAGGCTGAGCTCGAGATCCGGGTTGACCACCGGCAGGTTGTTGATGACGTCGCCCACCAGATAGGCGCCGACAGCGGACATGCCACCGATCGTCGTGAACACTGCAGCCCAGAGACCAAGCGTGAACAGGGTCGCTGCTAGCTCACCGGCGACCGGCTCGAGCGCGAGTGCGGCATCGACTTCGCCGCCAACCTCGACACCCTGCAGCGTCGCGGCAGCCGAGAGATAGATCCCGATACTGAAGACGCTAAAGAGGATGCCGTAGAAGATGATCTGATCCCAGACCATGAAGGGGAGGTCGTTGCGTCCCCAGTTGTTGTCCTTCGCGATGTAGGCGTACCAGACCGGGCCGACACCGATCGAGCCGCCGACGATGCCTGCAAACCCGATCTGACCGATTCCGGGCTCGAGCAGCGTCGGCACCAGCCCTTCTCCGACGCGGGAGGGGTCCGGACCGATATAGAGCGTGTTGACTACGAAGACCGTCGCCAGTGTCACCACGAGCATGGCGAGTACGCCCTTGACGATGTCGAAGCCGCCGGTAAATATTGCTGCGACAATCACGACCTGGAGAACAACAAGGGGGATGAGGTACGGACCGAGCCCCGGAAGGAGGACGTCCGTCGTCGTCACCAACAGATAGCCTTCGACGGAGATCACGAAATACCAGGCCGCCAGCAAACCGATGAACAAGAGCAGCGACACGACGGGATGCGTATACCGGCTTACGACTTCAACAGGCGTCTCACCGGTGAGAGCACACACCTTCCCGCTGACGTAGTACACCGAGGCGGCTAGCCAGCCACTGATCAACGCCAGCCAGGCGGCAGTATACCCGAGTTCCGAGCCAGCGACGACAAGCGACGATATCGACCCCGGCCCCATCGAGGCGCTCATCAGGACGGCCATTGGCCCAACAGCGAACAGGATATACTTGATTTTCGGCAGTAATGATGAGGGCGGATTCCACGAATGAACCGACTCGGATCCCATAGGGGATGAAGAAGGTGCCCCCTAATCAGCCTCTGGATACTTGCAACATCCGCACATATCGGTGAGGCCGCCCTCAACCCCTATCGTGTCGGTTTATGGCCATTACGTCCTATTAACGAAGTATAATATCAGATAATTTGATGGAATTGGACGGGGTCGATCGTTCGATCATAGCCCTCCGACATCTCTCCATTCAGCGAGTCCCGAGCGCTGGTCGAACGGCATCGTCCGTGCTATCCTTAAGAGCGAATCTCGCGGTTTACGGCGAGGAGGATATCACGGAGCCAAACAGAGGTATTCGATGCCACCGACCTGCTGTGGATCGATGACCGCAACCTCTTCCGATCCGAGTGGGCATGTCTCGGTCGAATCGAACCGGTTGCGAGCCACCGCAGCGTCATCCGTTGCCAGCACGAAGGCACACGGCCCCTCACCGATGGACTGCAGACGATCCGCAAGCGGGCCCGTCTCGTCCGGCGCGACGAGGACGACCGACAATCTCGGAAATTCGACGTGGTGACCGGCGAAGGGTCCGGTTTCGACCATCGTCTGGTGTGAGACAGGCTGATCGAACGCCTGTTCGAACGCGGTCGCCGCCACATCGAGATCCGACACCGCAATGACGACTGTCTCGATGCCGGCAAGTCCAGCATCGACTGCCGACGGGGTCGGCTCGACGCGGCGCCGTCGCGGCGTCACATCTTCGATCAGAAAGGGAAGCTCTGTCCCAGGGTCGCCTTCGCCAAGGAACGCGAGTCGCCACTCGCTGGTCGAGCCGTCGGGACGGTCTCGGCTGAACGAGTGCGGCCCATCGACTGCGATTCCCCGCTCTCGAAGCAGCGAGACATCGCGGTCGATATCCGCTGATCGGATCGCCCACGCAGATGGACCGGCGTTAGCGTCCATCTCGTGGTCCCAAAACGAAGCCGTTGCCGACGGCGTCGTTTTCGCAATGAGTTCGAGATACGTTCCGTCCGCGAACCCGACGATCGACATCTCCGTCGGCAAGCTGTCGTGTTCGCCACCGTACTCTGGGTCGATGCCTGCGTTTCGAAACGCGGCCTCAAGAGCCGACAGTTCGGTGCCGGCGATCGTGACGTGATCGATCCTGACTTCGTCGGCGATTCCAACCATACGCATCCATCCTGCGGGATCCCTAAAGCCTCTCGGTGCTTTGCGTTCCCGTCTCTTGGGTCGCGCCGCTGGGGACCCGTTCTATCGTTCACTCTGAGCCACCCATTTTACTGGCCGCCAGTCGATGCTCTCTGATTGGATCGGCGACCTCCCCATCGGTCGGTCGGTGTCGGGTTCCGGTAGCTCACATCGGCACCGTCGACTGACGTTCCGGGGCGAAGCACCCATGGTGACAGCCCCGATATCGTTCGCTCGATGGACG
>CAZEDI010000134.1:0-4886 GCA_964510865.1 uncultured Halobacteriales archaeon | reverse complement strand
GATCTCCGAACGGAGCGCATCGATGCCCGGGGCCGTGATGACGCGGCCGCAGAATCGCTCCGCGAGCGCGATGAGCGCGAACTCGGCTTCGGTATGGGTGCTGCAATGGAACGTGCCGACGTGACTATCGACAATACCTCGTCCCTCGAATCGTTTCAGGAGCACATCAAGGATCTCCTCGCCAACATTGAGTCGACCGACCAATGATCAGTAAAATCGAGGTGCAAGTCACGACCCCGCTCAACCCGACGGAGTCACGGGATCGCGTTGAAGACGCGATACTGAACCTATTCCCGGACGCTGACATCGACGAACGCCACGGCGAGCTCATCGCCGAAACACACTCCCTTGAACGAGTGTCCGACAGACTTCGAGAGCAGAACATCGTCTCGACGGCAAGAGAGGTATTCGTTCAGGGACTCGAGGGAGACACGTTCAGTTTTGACCTCAAGAAGCAGGCCGCCTTCAAAGGTATCGTCAACTTCGCGGTCGGGAATCCAGACGAGCTTGGTGACGTCCACGTCCGGGTCCGTGTCGAGGAACCCGACCCTCGGACGGTGATCGACGAGATCGCTCCGTCGGAGACGGACGATACCGAGTCACGGTAGGCATTCGTGTCACTGTCCCAGTAGTTATATCGCGTCCCGATGAGCAGCTTCCATGGTTACGATCGACCCGATTCCCGTCGTTATTGGGACAGTAGGCTACCAGCTGCTCGGAACGGTGTGGTACGGCCCCGTTTTCGGATCCATCTGGATGGACGCGATGGGCTATGACAATGCAGACGACATGGGAGGCGAAAACGCAACCCTCGGCTACACCTTGACCGCTGCGGGCTCACTTGTCGCTGTTATTTCGTTGGCCGTCTTGATCGCGTGGGCCGGGGCAACGTCCTGGGAGTTCGGACTCGGCATTGGGGCCCTCGTGGGAATCGGGTTCGTTGCCACGACTGGACTCCAGACCGTCCCCTTCGAGGACCGTCCGTGGATGGTGTACCTATTGAGCACCGGCTACAATGCTATCGCGCTCGCGGGAATTGGTGTACTCTTAGCGGTGTGGTGATCAGACCATCTCACACAGGACACGGATTTCATCAGTCTCCAGTAAGCGCAAGGAGCGTGAAAGTACCGAACCCGAGAACGAGTGAGGCTGCCAGCACTGCGAACGCGATTCGAGGACCACCAGCATCAGAAATCGTTCCAACGATAGCGGGGGAGACGGCGCCGGCGACCATCAGCACAGTCCGGAATACGCCGAATCCACCTCCAGCTGCTGTCTCGGGCAGCACCCGCATGAGGTACGCCCCGCGGACCGGTCGGAATCCATGGCTCCCGAGCCCGAAGCCGACCACGGCGAGAGCGAGGATGACTAGCCCATCCCCGAGTACCAAGAGGACGAGCCCCACCGAGGCGAGACCGATGGAACCGACGATGACGCGGAGTTCACCGTATCGATCACTGACGTCGCCAGAAAGAAGTTGGACGGCGCTGACGACAAACAGCGCACCATACAGGAGATTTGCCGTTCCTTCTGTTAACCCCCCGGCGTCAACCAGGTAGAGCGGAAGAAAGGCGACAACACCGTTGTACGTGAAGGAGAATGCAACCGTTCCGAGTGAGAAGACCGCGATACGTGGGTCGGTGAACAGGCCGACGTACCGGCGAAATGGTACGGCCTCCCGTTTCCACGCAATTCCCTCGTCATCGACGCGCCGACGGAAGGTTGCGAGGAGTACTAGCCCGAAGAGTCCAGCGGCGAGGAAGATCGCATTCCAGCGTAGGACGTCGGCGACGACGACGACGGCTGCCGGCGCGACGATACCACCGAATGTACCGAACGTATCAAGGACGCCGAGGGCCCGTCCAGTGCGTTCCGGATAGAGCCCCGAGAGGAGCCTGACCGCCACGGTCTTGTGGAGTCCTGTCCCGGCACCTACCAGGACCATCCCTGCGACGACAACGGGAAACGGCCCCTCGACCGCGAGGAAGAACGCTGCAGCGACGGCGATCACACCACCTGTGACGATCACACGGACTGCGCCGAGGCGGTCCGCGATAGCTCCCGCCGGAAACTGCATCGCCGCATACACGAGCATCATTGCGGTGAACGCCGCCCCCAACACCGCATCCGATACGTGGTAGGTATCTCGAAACGTCGGGAACAGCGGAGGAAACGCATACCGCAAGAACTTCGCGAGGAACCAGATCGACGCGGTAAGTACGAGTGCGTCGAGGTCCACAAGCCGGGACCGGAATTCCTTCATCTCTGCCCGCGCTACTTGGGGATGAAGGAAGGTCGTTGCGCTCCCGGAGGGCTTCCGGGAGAGAGTAGCCGTGTAACCGAGACCAGGTCTACAGATCGGTCGCTAGTTTCGGGATCTTCGATGACCGTCGTATCAGAATGGTCCCATGCCACCGAGCCCGCCGCCGCCTTCGCCACCAAGTTGCTTCATCATGCGCTGCATGTCGCCCTGACCCATCCCTTGGAGCTGCTTGATCGTCCGGTTCATCATCGTGTGCTGCTCGAGGAGTTCCCGGACGCTTTGTGGGTCAGTGCCGGAGCCACGGGAGATCCGTTCGATCCTGCTTGCTCCGATGATCCGTGGGTTTTCGAGCTCCTCCTCGGTCATCGAATCCATCACGATGTCGAAAGTGTGCATTCGCTCCTGTGTGACGTCCATCGCGTCATCCGGGAGCTGATCCATCAGGCCGCCACCCATTCCCGGGATCATATCCATGACCTGACCGAGCGGACCCATGTTGTTCATCGCCTCGAGCTGCCGTCGCATATCCTTGAGTGTGAACTCCCCCTGCAGCATATCCTCCGGATCCCACTCGTCGTCCTCCTCACTCGTCTGCTCCATCGCCCGCTCAACGCGTTCCGTGAGCTGCTTGAGGTCTCCCATCCCGAGGAGTCGGGAGATGAATCCCGATGGTTCGAAGCGTTCGACGTCCTGCACCGTCTCTCCCGTGCCCAGGAACGCAATCGTCGAACCCGTCTCGTTCACGGCCGTGAGTGCCCCGCCACCTTTCGCCGTCCCATCGAGCTTCGTGATGATTACGCCATCAATTCCCACCGCTTCCTCGAACCGCTGTGCCTGGTCCTTTGCCCCTTGTCCGATGGCAGCATCGAGGACCAAGAGCGAGCTGGTAGGCTGGACAACTGTCTCGATCTCCTCGATTTCATCGATGAGGTCGTCCTCGAGGGCGTGCCGACCAGCCGTGTCGACGATACGAACATCGGCACCAGCCGTGGCTTCGAGCCCCTCACGGGCGATCGTAACTGGATCGTCAGCGTCTGGATCCCCGTAGAAGTCGACGTCCGCCCGTTCCGTCATCTCCTTCGCCTGGTCGTATGCACCAGGTCGGAAGGTATCCGTTTGGATGACGGCAGCCTGGAGCCCTTTCGTCTCGAACCACCAGGCCATCTTCGCGGCCGTGGTAGTCTTTCCAGACCCCTGTAGGCCAGCGAGCATGATCGTCTGCTCTTCGAGAGGAAGCTCCGTCGAATCGCCGACGAGATCGACCAGCTCCTCGTACACGATACGGAGAACATGGTCGCGGGCAGACGTCCCGCCGGGAGGCTCCTCGTCGAGGGCGCGCTCCCTGATGGAATCCGAGAGATCCATCACGAGATCGACGTCAACGTCGGCTGCGAGGAGTGATCGCTGGATCTCCTTCACGACCGCGTCGACATCCTCTTCTGAAAGGCGAGAGGTACCCCGAAGGTTGTCGAGCGCCCCCCGCAGAGAACTCCCGAGATCGTCGAGTACCATTTGGCCATCTTACGCGGTGGGCGCGTTAAAGGGTTTGTCTCCGGGGATCGGATTCACTGCCGGTTCGCACAACACGTAGCAACCCTCCGTGTGATCTCTTCGAGTACGTCGGCGACGTCCTCGACTTACCCTTGTAGTGCATACGAACCATCCCCGCGAATGATCTCTTGGACTCCTCGCTCTCGATACCTATGAAACATATCGTTGGCCCATGTGACCACTGATTCGGTGTCGCTGACGAACGCTCCGAGTAATTTCCCCTCGTCGTCATACGTAGGAAGCCAAAGCGTGTGCTGATCGAATATGCAAAAACCCAGTGGAAGTGTCTCCTCGACCCGCCAGACTGTTGCCGTCTCTGTTTGTAAGAGGATCGTCAGACACTCTCGAAATGACTCGACTAAATACTGAGCGACAAGATTTCCTAACACGATTTGGGCTTCAAAGTTCTCCTCGGTGATCCGAGTAGAATACGCTTCTTCGAATCGGGGTGGGACGACCGATAGGACAGCCCGAATGGAGCGACTGTCTTCGAGAAGCTGATCGAGTTTGTCGATCGGTTCATGAGGATGTGGTTGATCAGTAGTAATTGTGTCAGAATCCCATACCACGCAGGGGGGAAATGGGTGGTCTGCATCCAGTTGGCTGAGAAGTGGTTGGGCTTCCTCGATTTTCTGATACTTTGTTTTGAGACATTCAAAAACCTCTAACGCAAACCGCCCTGAGAGTGTCAAGGAACACTCACTGGCCTGACGAATTATGATACCCTCTTCACTGAGATCGCGTACGACTCGATCGATCGTCGAGCGAGAAATGCCAAGTACACCTTGAAGCTCCCTTTTTTCTCGGTGGCCTTCGAGGATGGCCTGAAGGAGCAAGTTATGTCGCGCAATTTTGCTGAGTAACCGTGGTTCGATCGCTGTTCGCATGTGACTTATATCCGTTAAATTTTCTTTTAAACGTTTGGATTACCTATCAATTACCTACATTGCCAATTTTCTATCGCAAACTGAACGTGGAGTATCGTGGGACTTAATTCGTGACCATCTCGTTTATTCCTGCATTTAGAACTATGTTCTGAGTATGTGAATAGATACTACGAATACATGCAACA
>CAZEDI010000133.1:0-5115 GCA_964510865.1 uncultured Halobacteriales archaeon | reverse complement strand
CACCGAGACTCTCGAAGAGGCTCTCGATGGAAGAGGTAGTCGCCGTGAAGAAGTACTGGTCCTCCGGGTTGCTCGACGGATCGCTCGCCATAGATTCAAGCTCCGTCGTGTCGGCGTCGCTGCCGTAGGCGATCGTGAAGATCTCGATTCCATTGTCCTTGGCGGCGGTCGCCTCCGAATCGGCGTCTGCAATGCCGTCGCCGAGCACGATCATTATTTTGCGAGCTCCGGCACGGGCATTACCGCTGTCAACGAGCCCCAGCTGGTCACCCTGTAGCAGTTCCTCGTGTGCCAGGTCGACGGCATCGTCCATGGGGGTACCGCCGCCAGCGCTCAGGCTGTCGATCGTGGACTTGACTGAATTGTGGTTCAGCGTGAGGTCATGGTCGTGAGTGGCTGTGCCGCCAAAGGAGACCAGTCCGATCTGGTCGTTCGGGCCGAGGGCGTCGACGAGACTCTTGGCACCGGAAACGGCATTCGTGAACTTGGCGCCACTCATCGACCCGGAGCGGTCGAGCGCCAAGACGACGTCGACCTCCTGGCCCTCCTCGCCCTCGTCGCCGCCGGGCTCGAAGACGTTGTCACAGTCGCCGTCGTACCAGACTGACGCCTCGATTTCGTCGAGCAGCTCCACGACACCATCATCTTCGTCATCCGAGGCACCTTCCGGCTGCGTAACACCGTTTTCGCTCGCGTCCACGAGTTCGCCTCCGAGCCAGACGAAACCGGGGTTGGAACATAGGTGGTAGCTGAGGGTCAACTCGCCGAAGTCACCGGGCTTGACGTCATCGAGGTTCACGAGGGGTGCCGAGCCCTCCGTGTCGGGGTTATTCGTCCGGAGACCGGACGGGTCTAAGTCCTCCGGCGTGTCGGCGCCGTCGACACAGACGCTCCCGACCTGGTCGGTGTTGAAGTCGTCCTGGACGCCGTCGTCGTCGACGTCCGGGTAGGCCTCGATCGACGTGTTGTCCATGTATGCCGAGAGGTCGTCCTGGTGGACCCAGACCGCAGGATTCTCCGGGTCCGGTAGCGCCTGGTAGTCAGCCGGAGTCCCCGGCTCGGACCTCGTGACGTCGAGGTCAACCGTTGGATCGTCGAAGCCGTAGATCTGTGGGAAAGAATAGTGTTCCTCCCAGTCGACCTTCAGGTCGAGTGTCCCCGCAGTAATCGTGTTACCTTCGAACGTTTCTTCATCGCTGAATAGGGCACTGGTTCCGAGTCCAGCACCTGCACTAGCCACGCCGGCAGCACCGAGTCCGGCCAGTAGCTTTCTCCGCGACAGTGCGATTTTTTCAGTTGGCATGTATACCTTCCCCCCACTGGGGGAATTCCCACCGGCGGAATCGAACCGCCATCGAACACCAGCGTGGGTGACCACAGAGAGCGATCCTTGCGTGGACCCTGCCTAACTCGATACGCTCCCGTCGTTGCTCCGACACTGCTCAGCGTAGAAGCCCAGGTCGAAGCTCACCGAGTCGCTCTGGATCTCGTTGCCTACGTCAAGTGGGAGCCACCACGCGAAGCCGACGTAGTTGGTGGCGCCGGGCTGGAAGCACTCGCGATCCTCGGCCGTCGCCGGATCGTTGATCTCGTCGAAGTCACTCGCCAGATCGCCGTCGAGCGGAATGCCCGTCCCGCTCGAGAGGCGACTGAGATCGTCGGCCAGCGTCCCGCGGTGGAAGACCTGCTCAGGCATCGCGATGGCCGCAAGGATGACATCCAGGATGTCGCTAACCGTCTCCGGATCGGCCGCTTGGAAGTAGTCGGCCGGGTCGCCGGCGATGTAGTCCCGTAAGTACTGCGACAGCGAGTCGATGTCGTTGCCGTCGCAGTCGACTGGGCTGGAGTTCCCGGTGGGATCCCGCTGGTCGTTAATCCCGACCGTCAGGATGCGGTGGTCCTGGCGAACGCCATCCGCGATCGTCGCAGTCTCACAGAGCTCACTGTCGCTGACGGTCGAGTCGCCGGGCGTCCCGCCGGTGTATCCTCCGCCAACCGTGTACCCACCGGCGCTGTAGGTCTTGTTCTCGTAGTTCGGCCCGCCATCGGTGAATAGGACGACGAACGTCTCGGCCTCCGACCGTCCGTTAGCGTCGAGTTCGGCGGCGGCGATCTCGAGAGCCGGGGGCATCGGCGTGTTGCCCCCCGCCGAGAGCCCGGAGAACTGCACCGGTCCTCCGCTCAGCCCGTTGAAGTTTGAGATCGAACCGTCGCCGAACGAGAGTCCGCCCACGCGCGCGTCGCCCGTCGCGTCCAAATCATTCGCGAGGGAGTTGGCGTCGGCCTGGAGAGTGTCGACCTCGGACTGATCCAGTGATCCCGAGGTATCGACGGCGAGCATCACGTCGACGGCCCCGATCGACTCGTCGATGACATTGTTGCCGTCCGTGTCGTACCACCAGGCGGTCTGGATGTTCTCCGCGAGTTCGCCCTGGTCGGGTGTGTCGTCGTCCTCGCTCTCAGGCTCCGTGAATCCGTTCTCGGATTCGCCGGTGTTTTCTGCGCGCAGCCAAACGTAGCCGGGGTTGCCACAGAGGTGAAAGCTAAGGGTGAACTCTCCGAAGTCCCCCGGCTTGACGTCCTCGAGATTGACGAGGGGTGCCGGTGTTTCACCGTCCCCACGAGTGCCTTGGTTGTCCGTCCTTAGCCCCTCGTCGGGATCTAGGTGGATCGGGAGGCTGGCCCCGTGCTCGCAAGGGTCGTAGATGAACTGCTGCTCGGGGAGTCGCTGTTCCTGCTGTCCGTCGTCGTCGGGGTCCGGGAAGGCCTCGATGGCCGTGTTGGCCATGTAGTCAGCGAGGTCCTCCTCGTGGATCCAGACCATCGGGTTCTCCGGGTCCGGGAAGCCGACGTAGTCGTCCTCGTTCTCCTCCGGTGGCGACCGGCGAATCTCGTTGTCAAGCCCCGCCGTCGGGTCCTCGAAGCCGTAGAGCTGGGGGTAGGAGTAGTGCTCCTCCCAGTCCACTGCTAAGTTGAGGTCCCCTGCGGCTAGCGTGTTCCCATCGAACGATTCCTCGTCGCTAAACAAGGCACTCGTGCCGAGTCCTGCACCGGCGCTTGCGGCGCCGACAGCACCGAGCGCAGTGAGGACCCGCCGACGTGATAGGTTGAGTTGGTTACCTTTCGTCATGGTCTCGCTCCCCGGGTTGGGGAAAGACCCACCGGCGGAATCGAACCGCCGCGCGCACCAGCGTGGGTTGGAATCATTGTCAGGTAATTCGATTAGCTACTGTCGAACGGGGTCGGGTTGTTGCGCACCTGCTCGGCGTCGAACCTGAGGCTGAACGCCACCTCGTCACCCTGGACATCGTTGCCGACTCCGAGCGGCAGTTCGAGTAACTGGAAGAACCAGGCGGCGTTACTGTTCGATCCGACTTCGAGGGGATCGCCCGAGGCGGGGTCCCGAAGGAGGACGCCCGTGTTGTAGACGTCGTGGGCCTCGTTTATCGTTGTGTAGTGAGCCCCACTCGTGGTTTCCCCGTCGAGGTTGGTCGGTTCCTCGTAGCTCCCGAGCCCAGAATTGTTGAGATCGGTGGTCTCGTCGAGCCCTTCGAGAGCTTGCGGGCTAGTTCCTCCACTTGTATCATCGTACGTGTGCCAGATCGTGGACAGGAGCGCGTCACCGAGATCTCCTGGGGGCGTGGTGTCCGTCTCGGACTCCGGGTTCTCCCCCTCGTTGTTCGAGTAATCATCATCGATCGAGGTGACTTGGACGTATCCCGGGTTCGCGATCACCTCTGGGTTCCACTCGAGGATTAGCCAGTCGCCCGGCTTCATGTCGTCAACCGTGATCGTCACGACCTCGCCGTCCGCTGTGTCGCTCGGCGTAATGGTCGTGTTATCCCTCACGATGTCGGAACTGTGGGCGATATTGTCGACAGTAACGCGCATGTTGAGCGCGCCTGCCTCAATGAGATTGTTCTCGAACGTTTCCTCGTCGCTGAACAGTGCCGTAGTCCCGAGGCCGGCGCCTGCGGTCGCGACACCGATGGTGCCGAGACCGGCGAGCAGCCGACGTCGAGTCACGTGGAGTGTGTCTTTGTTCATTGTAATCCCCTCGGGGGGAGGACCCACCGGCGGAATCGAACCGCCGTATACCGCTATGCTCCAGCGAGGGTCGACAGCGAAGCCGTTAGGGTGATCCTGGAATGTTGTTGTCCTAGTCAGCCTCGTCAACTTGATTGTCGAACGGATACTCCCTCGTCGGCCCGTCGTTGTTCCGAGCCTGTTCCGTGACGAATCCGAGATCGAACGAGAGGGTGTCGCCCTGGACCTCGTTGCCGACATCAACTGGCAATTCGATCAGCTGATAGAACACCAACGCGTCATCCTCATTGCCAACCGCTCTGTACGGTTGATCTCCAGGACCGCCGATGCCGCCACCTTCACGGATGGCAACCCCGTCAGTACTGGCGTACCCATTTCCTAGCGGCGTGTCGGACTCGTTCGGGACGCCACCCACGTTATTGGGATTCTGATCCAACCCGAAGAGGAACTCGAGGACGTCGGTATACCCGACATCGGTCCCGTTGAGGTCCGCGTTTCCGTCTACGTCAGGTTCACTCCAGTTCTCTGCCGTTGGTCCTACGTTCTTCGTGTCCGTCGTCTGACTGAGGACTTCCAAGTCACTACGCTCAGTTATCTCATCCGCAGCGTCGTTCCAGTGCGTCAGGAGGAGGTTGTCCGCGAGCTCCCCGTCGTCCGGGGTGGGCTCCGGCTCCGTGGTGACTCCGCCACTTTGTGAGAATTCACCGCCATGAACAACCACGTACCCGGGGTTGTCCCCTATCGAAACGTTGTAGCAGATAATGACCCAGTCGCCGGGTTTGAAGTCCTCGAAAGTGTAACCTAGGGAAACGTCAGTTTCCCCATCAGCGGTTTCGTTGTAGGAAATTTCAACAGCTTCCTCGTATTCATCGTTTGCTGCAACCAGTTCAGCGGTCACCTGCATATCCAGCGTACCTGCAGTGATCGAGTTGTTCTCGAACGTTTCCTCGTCGCTGAACAGTGCGGTAGTCCCGAGGCCCGCGCCCGCGGTCGCCACACCGATAGTGCCGAGGCCGCCGAGCACCTGCCGCCGAGACAGACCGATTCTGTTGTCTTTCATTGTTCGTG
>CAZEDI010000132.1:0-5140 GCA_964510865.1 uncultured Halobacteriales archaeon | reverse complement strand
TCAAGTGCAAGGTGAAGTCTTCCAGGCCAAGTCTTAGGTCTATACTCAAACTTCGCGAGCTGCCCATGGTATCCCAACCAACTCAAAACAACTGCTACGTGTACTGTGAAAAGCGCTAGAAGGTTATTAGAATGAAACCCGCACCTCCAACAGGCAGTAGGATACATCCGTAAATGAGTAAACCCTGTACTAGAACGACCGCAAAGAGGATTGATACTATTTCTCGATAATCCCTAATTCCCATCAAATTAGTACATTCATCTGTAACCAGGCTTGTGAAGTCGGAAATGGAGGCCAATGCTCATCACCGAGCCTAATATCGAACACAAGATTGACATAATATAGTGCCTTGGAATTAGTATGATAATCCAGTATGGACGGCGTTTCCTAATTGGGGATGACAGATCTCATCTATTCACGAGTATCCTTGTCGGCCTCGTGTATGGCATCATTTTATACAGTGTAGGATTTATCGAACTGCATCCCAGTAATGTAATCATTGGGTTGGTGCTAGTACCTTCTTCCATTATTATCGCACAACGGGGTGGCGGACTAATCCCCGCAATTATCGGTCCATTCCCCTATGCCTTCTATGGATTGTGGAAGTATCCACTCCACGATTCCTGGCGAGGACCACCAACACCTTTTGAGGTACTTCCTGAATCATTATTGATTTCTATCTCGGCTGGTGTGTGTGGTTTTGTATTCATTATAATTATTAAGCAATATTTCCAAAAACCAAAATCATGGATTCCGTTAGGTTTATATGGGGCGATAGTACTAATACTTAGCATAATTTATATATTCTTGGATAAAGTTATCCAAAGTTGTTTTCTTATTTCATGTTGAATCCTAAACAGAATATCAGGTATACACAGTATTTTCCTCTCACCCCTTTCTAATTCACTTCTCGAACCCACGGTAGGCACGATATCGAAGATGTACTTCGGGCTTTGCCTTCGGCTTGGATCCAGATCTTCGGCGTGAAGTCCCTGCTCTCATCGCCATCCGCAATCTTCTCCAACGTCACACATCACTTCCACCAGAACAAATAGAGAGAAGTGAGACGACTACTACTGTTGGATATACGAAAGAAGTTCTTCGCGAGAAAGGTGATTGGGGGGACGGTCACTGGGATTTCGAAGAACAGTTCTACGAATTTCACGACGTGATGCCGGAACGTGAGACGGATCCCACGAGCGAGTCGCGATTAACAATCGCTCACCGGTGCCCACGCACCGGTCTCAGCGGATTCGTAGGCCGCATCGAGCACCCGCAGTAACTGTACCGCGTCATCGACGGTTGCGGGGACCTCACCGGACGCATGTCCGTCGAAGAACGCCTCAAAGTAGTCCTGGACGTAATCACCCCAGGCTGGGAATCGATCGTAGGTGAACTCGTACTCGATCGTGCGACGAGGTGCGCCCGACCAGTCCGCTCGCTCGGATGTGAGGTGCAGCGGGACTGTCGGCTCGTGCTGGAGCGCGTCGTGGTGCATCGGGGTCCGGGCCTGCGCCCGATCGCCATAGATCCCGAGGTGTGAATCCTTGCCACGTTCGCTGAGGTAGTAGCCGGTCTGGAACGTCCCGAGGACGCCGTCTTCCGTTTCGAACTGAAGAGCAGCACCCGCATCGACGTCACTGGTCTCCGCATCGTGGAACCGAGCGTTCACGTGGGCGATCGGATCATCGAGCACCCACGGCATCGCGTCGAGCCAGTGGGGACCGATCCACTGGAGCGCGCCACCGCGACTCGCGGCCCGGTCATAGATGTAGTGGTCTGTGTCGCGGTAGGCGAGCTGACTCGCGATAAATCTCCCCTCGATCGACCAGACGTCGCCGAAGAAGCCCTCGGCAACCCGGTCACGGAGCGCCATCGCTACGGGATTTCGACGATAGAAGACGGTCGGACTCACCGTCACGCCGGACTGGGTTGCTCTGTCGGCAATCGATTCGAGAGCAGCTGCCGTCCGGGCGATCGGTTTTTCACTAATAACGTCGACGCCATGGTCGACCGCGGCGTCGACGATGGCCGGCGTCTCGTCGTTGCGATAAGTGATCCACACGACGTCGATATCGGCCGCCTCGAGTAGCTCCTGGGGATCGTCGTACACAGTCGCCCCCTGTGCAACGGCAGCGACATCCGCTCCCTCCGTCGTGATCTCGTCCGGGCGATCCGCCAGGGGGGCAACGTCCGCGATGTCGAGTTCCCGTCCCGGTTCGCAGACGGCCGTCACGTCGATGTCGAGACCGCTCGCGATCGCGAAGTACGGGTCGCGGTGGTGGTGATCCACGCCGACGTACCCGACCTTCGTGGGCATGACCGCGGGTTAGCTGGGGGGCGTATAGAAACCACCGACGGCGGGGTGCGTTGCCGAGGGCGAGGTGAATGGCTTCGTGAGTAAAAGGAAGGTTTACACGCCCTCCACCACCTCCCTCGGGCATGAGCGAACGCGTCCTCCTCGTCGGTGGCGGCGGCCGGGAACACGCGATGGCCCGCGCGATCGACGCATCGGACTGCGACGCGGATCTGTACGCAGCCGCGTCGAACCGCAATCCAGGGATCGCCCGCCTCGCCGAGAACGTCGAGACGCTCGACGAAACCGATCCTGACGCGGTGCTGGCTGTTGCCGAGACTGTCGACGCGACACTCGCAGTGATCGGCCCGGAGTCACCGCTCGACGCTGGCGTGAGCGATGCGCTCGACGAGGCGGGCATCTACACGTTCTCCCCTCGACGAGCCGAGGCGCAGATCGAGTGCGACAAGTCATTCCAACGGCGCTTCATGGCCGAGAACGACATCCCGGGCTGTCCCGACTACGCGATCTTTGACGATGTCGAGGCAGCCTGCGAATATGTCCTCGAGTACGACGGGGACGTCGCCGTCAAACCACATGGCCTGACGGGCGGCAAAGGCGTGCGCGTCACGGGTGACCAACTCACGAAGGACGAAGCCGTGCGGTATATGCGCGACTCCGAGTGGGACGATTGGGTGATCGAGGAACGCCTCGTTGGCGAGGAGTTCACGATCCAGGCGTTTGTCGCCGACGGCGACCTCAGGACGACGCCCGCGGTACAGGACCACAAGCGCGCCTACGAGGGTGACGAAGGGCCGAACACCGGCGGGATGGGCTCCTACTCGGATGCGACTCGCGATCTCCCGTTCATGGATGCGGGGGATTACGAGGAGGCCGTGGCGATCATGCAGGAGACGGTCGACGCGCTCGAGGACTACAAAGGGGTTCTCTACGGCCAGTTCATGCTCACGAGAACGGGCCCGATGGTCATCGAGTTCAACGCTCGCTTCGGTGACCCGGAAGCGATGAATACCCTCCCGGTTCTGGAGACCGACTTCGTCGATATCCTGGTCGCTGCAAGGGAGGGAGAGCCGCTCCCGGAGCTGGAGTTCGCCGACCAGGCAACCGTCTGTAAGTACGCGGTACCGGAGGGGTACCCGACAAATCCGGCGGGAGGCACTCGAATCACGGTCGACGAGGAAACTATCGAAGCGGTCCGCGATCGCCACCGTGGAGCGCACACGGACGGGAGTTATCCTGAAGCCCTGCTCTTCTATGCGAGTGTCGACGCACGCGACGACGGCATCTACACCACGACGTCACGCTCCTTCGCCGTCGTCGGGGTTGCGGACTCGATCGGGCAGGCGGAGATTATCGCCGCGGACGCACTCGAGACCACGGGTGACGGCCTCAGGATTCGCCACGACGTCGGGACGGCTGCCCTAGTGCAGTCTCGTATCGACCACATACGGGACCTTCGAAGCGAGCAGTAGGACGCGCCTGCCGACTCGTAGTACTCATATACTCTTGATGGGGGACGTTCTTCACCCTCCTGATGAACCGAACAACAGTTCTACTCGTCGTGGGACTCGTCGCCGCACTCCTCATCGGATTCCGGGCGATTGGATCGAGTGAGCCATCGGACGAGGACTAATCGAGTTACCGAATAGGCTGCCGTGGTTTGATCGGGGCCACTGAGTTACGACGTTGGGCAGACATCCAACGCGGTCCCCTTTTAGCGTTCCACCGGATATCCTCGCGTAGTGTCCGACGAGTCCGAGAACCGATCCGAGATCGGAGTCGGTGACGTATACGACGCCCTCGAATCGGCCGAGCGGCCGGTCGCGACTGCCACCGAGATCGCCCGACGCCTCGACAGATCCCAGCGCGATACGGTAGCTGCGCTCGATGCGCTCATCGACCAGGGAGACCTCGAACGCCTGGACGCCTCGAATGACCCGGTCGTGTACTTTCCGACCGACTGGAAGGAGACCACCGATCGAGAGCGGGTGGTGGTATTTCCCTCCCGTCGTGAAGTCGTCGTGGATGCTCCGAGCCAGTTCACCCGTGCCAGGCTCGCGAGCGTCGCGCGCCTGATCGAGACGAATCGGGATGCGGGGTACGTCTACGAGATCAGGCCCGAAGACGTCTGGCAAGCGCCATACGACGAGCTGTCCGACCTAGTGTCGACGGTCAGAGGCGTCCTGGGCGAGCGATCACGCCCCCTAGAGGAGTGGATCGAAAGTCAGTGGGAGCGCGCACACGCATTCCGTCTCCGTACACACGAGGACGGCTACGTCGTTCTCGAGACCCGAAGCGCGGACCTCCTGGGGAACGTCGCGGACCGACACCTGGACGAGGATCAGCTCCGTGCCCGGATCGATGACGAGACCGCCTGGGTTGCCGAGGCGGAAACGGCAGCGGTGAAACGGGCGCTCTACGAGGCGGGGTACCCTGTCCGCGATGAACGGCATCTCGAGTCGGGCGAGGACCTCGACGTTGCCCTCCAAGTCGAGCTCAGGGACTACCAGAATACCTGGCGGGATCGCTTCCTCCAAACCGGTGCGGGCGTGCTTGTCGGGCCACCAGGGAGTGGCAAGACAGTCGCTGCCCTCGGTATCATGGCCGAGATCGGTGGCGAGACGCTCGTCCTCGCGCCGAGTCGCGAGTTGGTTTCCCAGTGGCGCGAGGAGATCGTCGAGAAGACCTCGCTCGACTCCGAGCAGGTAGGCGAATACCACGGTGGCCGCAAAGAGATCCGCCCGGTGACTATTGCGACGTACCGAACGGCAGGGATGGATCGACACCGCGCCCTCTTCGAGGAGCGGCAGTGGGGGCTGGTGA
>CAZEDI010000131.1:0-5248 GCA_964510865.1 uncultured Halobacteriales archaeon | reverse complement strand
CGGGCTCGACGTGAACGGGGAGCACGTCCAGTCGCTGCGTGAAAACCACCCCGAACGGGTGCGTTTCTTCGAGTGTGACGTGACCGAAGACACCGACGTCGAAACCGCGATCCGGGAAGTCATGAACGAGTGGAATCGGATCGACGTCCTCGTCAACAACGCCGCGATATTCAACTTCGCGCCGTTCGAAGACCAGACGGTCGCGGACGCGAGACGCGAGTTCGAGGTGAACTACTTCGGGTACGTCCGACTGATCCACGCCGTCCTCCCGCACATGAGAGCCCGGAACGAGGGAATCGTCCACAACGTGAGTTCCGGGGCGGGACTCGTCGGCCATCCCGGACTCTCGGGGTACGCATAGACGAAAGGCGCGATCGAGGCGCTCGTCCGATCCCTGCGGCTGGAACTGCGACACGAGAACGTCGCGTGTACGGTGATGCATCCGCCACTGTCGAGCACCCGTTCAGCGGTAGAACTCGGATACCCCGAGTCACTGCTGGAGGACCCCGCCGACGTCGGGCGGAAACTGGCCAGGAAGATCGAGTCGACTGACCGGGTTATCACTGCCGATTGGCGAACCAGGGTTGGGCTGTATCTCTCACGGCGAGTCCCCTACCTGGTGGAGAGAGGCACCGAACGGTTCGTCTTGCCCGGTGAATGAGCGCTTTCGGTTCCGTTGAACCCCTCGTCGGTCGATGCAACAGGCCTGCTGAAACAGAGCTTGTACGCTGCACGTCACATTTGTTAATTCCACCCACACTCTCGCAAATTAGACGACTCGTGAATCTGCCTATTCAGCACGGACGTATCTGTATAATCGGGCTATTGGTTCGATCAGTGTAGGTGTCTAGCTAGAAAACTCGAGCGTTCGGCCCAAAAGGGTATCCGGTACTGGAAGAGAGATACGTTCATGAGCACTGCAATCCCGCCATCGATCCGTGTCCTTCACGTAGACGATGAACCCGGGTTTGCAGAGATGGCGGGCGAGTTCATCGAACGAACAGACGGGTCCATCTCGGTAGAAACTGCGACCAGCGTGTCGGAGGGCTTTGATCGCCTCACGCAACAGGAATTCGACTGTATCGTCTCCGATCACGACATGCCCGGGAAGAACGGCATCGAATTTCTCACCGAATTGAGAGAGCGATACGCTGATCTTCCGTTCATACTCTTCACCGGTAAAGGATCGGAAGAAATCGCTAGCGACGCGATTTCGGCCGGAGTGACCGATTATCTACAGAAAGAAGGCGGGACTGACCAGTACGCAGTGTTGGCTAATCGTATCGTCAACGCGAGTGAGGCTTACCGTGCAGAACAAAGCCTCAAACGGCGGAAAGCTCAGGACGAAGCGATTGCCGCGTTCAGCCGTGACGCACTCAACGGCGTCGAGATAGAGAAACTGTTCGAGAATGCCGTAGCACTCGTTTCAGACCGCCTCGGCTGTGAGTACGCCGATATCCTCGAACGTACTACTGGAGAGTCTGTTTTGAATTTCGTTACCGGTGCCGGGTGGGATCCCACCCTCATCGATTCGGCAGTCGTTACGGGTGGAAACACCTCACCAGCTGGCTTCGCTCTGTCCCAATCGGAACCGGTCATCGCTGAACGCTACGAGGACGATGGGCGCTTTGAAACACCGCCGATACTCGGGGAGAACGGTATCACCAGCGGAGTCGTCGCCACCATCGGTTCTACCGACGACCCGTGGGGAGTGTTGGAGGCCCACTCAACCTCTAGTCAAACCTATTCAGCCGACGACGTCCGCTTCGTCCAGAATATGGCGAATATCCTCGGGACTGCGATTGAACGGCACGCGACTGAGCAGAAACTGAGAGAAAGCGAATCACGGTTCCGTGAAATCGCCGAACTCAGTCCCGATACGATTTTTCGTCTCGATACTGACGGCAAATTCCAGTACGTCTCACCTGCTATAGAGTCACTCCTCGGATACACGCCAGACGAACTCCTCGGGACGACCTTTCAAGAGTACGTGGCATCGTCGAGTATCGATACCGCGATCGAAGGCTTTTCGAGAGTTGTTTCGGGGGAGGTCGTCCGGAAACTCGATATCACCCTCCGCGACGCACAGGATTCGGCCATCGAAATCGAGTTGAGCGCGAATCCTGTCCAGGTAGACAGTGAGGTCGAGCTGGTACAAGGGTTCGCGCGTGAGGTCACCGAGCGGAAGGAACGCGAGCGGGAATTGGAGACGAAAAACCAGGCGATGGATGCAGCGCCAGTGGGCATTACGATCACGGACCCCTCTCGGGAGGACAACCCAATCATCTACGCCAACGACAAATTCACCGAAGTCACCGGCTATCCTCGAGACGAAATCCTCGGCCGGAACTGTCGGTTCTTGCAAGGACCAAAGACCGACGCAGATGCCGTTGCCGACCTTCGAGATGCCATCGATTCGGAAACACCGGTCACGGCGGAGCTGGTGAACTACCGAAAGGACGGCACGAAATTCTGGAACCGGGTCTCAGTGGCACCCGTCCATGCTGCGGACGGAACGCTTCGAAACTACGTCGGATTTCAACAGGACATTACGGAATCGAAAGCTCGAGAACAGGAGCTGGCGCAGGTGAGCGAGCTCCTCGATCGGACAGAGCGCATCGCCGATGTCGGCGGTTGGGAAATTGATACGGAAACCGAAGAGGTGTACTGGACGGAGAACCTCTTCGATCTCCTCGGTGTGGAGTACGACGAAGAACCGTCCCTCGAAGAGGCGCTTGACCTCTACCACGACGAAGATCGATCCATTATAGCCCAGGCAGTCGAAGACGCCCTCGATACCGGCGACCCCTTCGACGTGGAGGTTCGCCTCCGTCGACCGAACGGGGACGTTCGTTGGGTTCGCGTACAAGGCGTTCCGTCGACAGCGAATGACGAGGTTGTCACGCTTCGTGGCGCATTCCAGGACGTGACAGACCGACGAAGTCGTGAGCGCGTCCTCCGCGAGATGTACGAGATAATTTCCGATCGAGAACGCTCGTTCGAGGACCAAGTCGCTGCGCTCCTCGAACTCGGATGCACGGAACTCGATACGAAATACGGGACGTTATCGGAGATTCGAGGAGACGAGTACGTATTCGAAGTCGTCGCTGCGGACGACGAGAGCATCAGCGCTGGCGACGTCGTTCCGCTGTCGGTGACCAACTGCGAAATCACAGCAAGCACCAAACAGACCCGTGTACTGGCTGATATTGATCGGGACGCACCGGAGCAAACCGACCGCGCGGGCTTCGCCGAGTGGGGAATCTCCTGTTACCTCGGGGCCCCTGTCTTTCTGGACGAGGAGGTCTATGGCACGTTCTGCTTTTTTGATAGAGAGGCAAGAGCCGAGCAGTTTACCGAGTGGGAGGTGACGCTGGTCGATCTGATGGGTCGATGGGTCAGTTCCGAATTGCAACGACGCGAGGCGCTCGACCATCTCCGCGAGCAGAACGAACGCCTGGATCAGTTCACGTCGATAGTTTCCCACGACTTACGCAACCCGGTGAGTGTCGCAGATGGCTCGATTGATTTAGCTATAGAGACCGGTGACCGAGACCATCTCTCTCGGGCGCGGGCTGCGGTAGATCGGATGGACACCCTCATCGAGGACCTACTCACATTGGCCCGAGAAGGGACTGCAGTAACGGAAACCTCGTCCACGAATCTCGCCGCAGTTATCGAGGAGTGTTGGCAGACTGTTGATACAAGAGACGCAACACTGGTCGAAAACGTCGATGGCTCGATCCTCGCAGACGAAAGCCGCGTCAAACAGATGTTTGAAAACGTGATACGGAATGCAATCGATCACGGTGGCGAGGCAGTAACGATAACTATTGGGAAGACGGATACCGGCTTCTTCGTCGAGGATGACGGGCCGGGTATTCCGGCGGCAGACCGAGGAGATGTCTTCGACGCAGGCTTCTCGACGTCGGAGGACGGAACGGGCTTTGGATTGAGTATCGTCGAGCGGATTGTCGATGCTCACAATTGGAATATATGCGCAACGGAATCCTCGTCGGGCGGCGCCCGGTTCGAGATCACGGGCGTCGATTTTACGACTGGATAGGCCGCCCTGATGCCTTCTCGTTCCCCGGAAAGTCGAAAGGGGTGACAGTCGGGGCCGGTGTCTAGGTACACCTGCTAAACGGCTGTCTCTCGCTGGAGACTAGAAACAAACCGACTGTCGCGTACTGAATACGTCCACTGTACTACCCGATTCGAACCCTTCCGGGCTCGACCCGATCCTCGTGTTGAATACGCGCCCTGTCTGCAATACCTCTCGAAGCCCACTGGCCGGGGATTTCAACGAGCCGCTCTTTCTATCAAGCGACCTCCTCCTTCGGAGTCACTGCCATTCGCCACTCCTCGGGTGAACGTTCGAACTCTCGCGCCGAGTCGTGAACGACGGAGGCACAGTTCCTACTCGCCAGTCTCGGACTCCCCGGCGGCGGGGCCGGGATTCTCCAGCGTCGACTCCTCGACGTCACCGACTTCACTCTCGTGTTCGGTGACGCGAATCCCCTTCGACGCGAGGTGGCGCATCTGGCGGCGGACGAAGTCCTCTTCCTCGGTCCCCCGCGTAGCCAGCACGTACAGGAGGGCATCGCCGACGGGGCGCATCGTCCGGCCCGCGCGCTGTGCGCCCTGGCGCCGAGACCCGCCCAGTCCCGAAGCCACGATCGCCAGTTCGGCGTCGGGCAGGTCGATGCCCTCGTCGCCCACCCTGGAGACGACCAGCGCGTCGCGCTCGCCGCGGCGGAACTCGTCGAACAGCTTCTCCCGGCGGGCGTGGGGCATCTCGCCGCTGACGAACGGCAGGTCCAGCGCGTCGGCGATAGCCGCGCCCTGGTCGAGGTACTCGACGAAGATGAGGGCCTTCGCGGCGGGGTGGTCCTGCAGGATGAATCGGATCTCCTCGATCTTCGCGGAGTTGTCGGCGGCGGCCTGGCGGCGACCGTGGCCGACGGCGGAGACGTACTCGTCGGCCTCCTGGTCGTCGCCCCACGGGACGAGGCGGATCTGGACCTCCGGTTCCTGGACGAACCCGGCCTCGAACAGCGCCGACCAGTCGGTCCCGATCGGCGGCCCCACGAGCGTGAAGATCTCCTCCTCGTCGTCGGACTCGCGGGTCGGCGTCGCGGTCAGGCCCAGCCGGTGTTTGCTCTGGAGGTCGGTGCTGCGCCGGTACACGTTCGCCGGGACGTGGTGGACCTCGTCGTAGACGATGAGCCCCCAGCGGCGCTCGTCG
>CAZEDI010000130.1:0-5259 GCA_964510865.1 uncultured Halobacteriales archaeon | reverse complement strand
ACCATGGACACCATCAGAGGGGAAGAATACTGCTACTGCCCGCCAGTCTCGTTGCCACGTGCTGCTGGGAGCGTAAACGAGAACGTCGTTCCTTCCCCTGGTTTGGACTCGACCCAGATATCGCCACCGTGGCGCTCGATGATCCGCTCACAGAGTGCGAGTCCGATGCCGGTGCCGGCGTGTTCCTCTCGTGTGTGAAGCCGCTGGAACACCTCGAAGACCTGGTCGGTGTTGTCGGGGTCGATCCCGATCCCCTCATCGCGAACGGAGATCACCCACTGTAATCCATCACGGTCCGCGGTAATGGAGATCTGTGGCGGGTCGTCGCCGCTGTATTCGATGGCATTATCCAGCAGGTTCAAAAACACTTGCCGGAGCTGGCTGACGTCTCCGTGCACGGTCGGTAATTCATCAGCAGTGATCTCGGCGTCGCTCTCCTCGATGGACACTTTCAGATCGTCACGAACCTCGTCGAGGATCGTTTCCAGATTGACCGGTTCGAACGGGTCGCCCCGCGTTTCGACCCGGGAATACGTGAGCAACCCCTCGATCATCTCGCTCATTCGCTCGGCGCCGTCGACAGCGAACTCGAGGAACTCCTGGCCGTCCTGATCTAACTCGTCGTCGTATCGCTGTTCGAGCAATTGAAGATAGCTCGAGACCATCCGCAGCGGTTCCTGGAGGTCATGACTGGCAGCGTACGCGAACTGTTCGAGGCGTTCGTTCGATTCTTCGAGCCGATCGATCAGCCGTTCGAGCTCCTGTTCGTTGTTGTGGCGGTAGATTGCCTCGGCGAGAACGTTGGCCACGCTCTGGACGAAATTAACGTCCTCGTCTGTAAACGTTTGCGTGGCGGTATCATGGGCACCGAGAATCCCCCACGGATCGTCGAACGGCCCGATGACAGTACTGATCCCGCTTCGCACGTCGTGACTGGTCAACAGATCGGGACCGCTAAAGCGCGTCTCCATCTCAAGGTCCTCGACGACGACCGGATGGTCGTTTTCGAGGGTGTAGGCTGCCTGTGAGTTCGTTTCGACGGCCGATACCGTCGCTTCGCCGGCAATCCCCTCTCTCCAGCCGACGCCCTGTCGGAGCAGCAGCTCGTCACGGTCGTCGGAGAGGTCAAGCACCTTGCAGTACTCGGTGTCGAGGACGTCAGCCACCTGGCTCGTGGCTTCGTGCATTAACTCGTCAATATCGTCGTTTTTGAGGGCCATCTGGCCGAGATCGGCCACGACCTGTTGTTGTGCCGCTCGCCGTTCGAGTCGCCGTTCGCGTTCTTTCCGTTGGGTAATGTCCCGAGCGACAGTCATCCCGGCGAACACGTCCCCGCGCTCGTCAGTGATGGGGACCGCATGGAGGACCCACTCACGACCTTCATACTCTAGCTCGATCGATCGCTCCTCGCCAGACAGAGCGGCCTGGAACACCGGTGTTAATTCATCGACGGCCGAGTCCCCCCACACATCTCGGAAGTGTCTCCCCTCGACGGTGTCGGAATCGACCGAAAGGCGGTCGAAGCCTTGCCCAGCAGCCAACCTGTACTTGAGGTTGTGATCGAACAGCGTTACAATGCCGTCGGGAAAGTATTCCACAAGCGTCCGATACCGACGCTCCGAGCGTTCGAGTTCACGTTCTCGACGTTTGCGTTCGGTAATGTCACGGTCGGAAACGATGATGGAGACGACCTCATCCTCGTCGTTCGTGACGGGACGGAAATAGCCGCTGAGCGTATACTGGTCGCCGTCGGGCCGCGTGAGGTCGGCCTCGAAGTCGACGTACTCTCCGTCGGCTGCCCGCTCGGTCCACTTCTTGATGTCACGCTGGAGGTCGTCGCCTTCGCCCCACCAGGGGGTCTCCCAGAAGGGCTTGCCAGTCACGTCCGCGAGGCCGGCATCGACGTACTCCATGGCCGTCTGATTGATATCTACCACTGTGCCATCGGGTTCCAAGAGGCCGACCAGGATGTTCGGATCCTCGAAGGTCGCCTCGAATCGCCGTTCCGTCCGTCGGAGCTCCTGTTCGCGTTCCCGGCGCTCGGTGACATCCCGGAAGTACACTGACAGCCCCGTCTCCGAGGGATAGGCGTGGACCTCGTACCAGGCGTCGATTGGCGGATAGTACGCCTCGAAGGAGATCGACTCCTGGGTCCGCATTGCCTCGTGGTAGTACTCGTCAAACGCGGTGTCCCGAAGCTCCGGAAAGCTCGTCCAGAGCGACGTTCCGAGCAACTCCTCCCCGTCTACCCCGAGGATCTGTTCTGCGCGCTCGTTGACGTGGGTGAACTGGCAGTCCTCGTCGAGGGCGTAGAACCCATCAGTGATCCGGCCGAAGATCCTCTGGAGTTCGCTCTCGAGTTCCTGTTCGCGCCTGTGCCGATCCGTCATGTCCCGGGTTACCTTCAGGAACCCCTCGTGGGTGCCGTCGTCCCCGCGAACCGCCGTGATCGTGACGTTTGCCCAAAACCGGGAGCCGTCCTTCCGGAGCCGCCAACCCTCATCTTCGACCGAGCCCGCTTCGATCGCCGCCTCGAGGTTCCGCTCGGGGATGCCCTCCGCTCTGTCCTCGCCGGTGTAGAACGTCGAGAAGTGTTTCCCCAGAATCTCCTCGCGCTCGTACCCCTTGATCGCCTCCGCTCCCGCGTTCCAGCTGGTGACGTACCCGTCCTCGTCCAGCCGGAAGATCGCGTACTCCTCGACGGCGTCAACCAGCGAGCGAAACCGTTGTTCGGTTTCTTTGAGGGTGTCTTCCGATTGTTTCCGCCCGGTGATGTCGTAATAGAGTTCGATCCGGCCGCCCTCAAACTCCCCCGACTCGATCGGCTTGCTGTAGTGCTCGAGCCAGCGCTCGTCACGGTTCTCATCGGCCGAGAGACGACACTCGAACCGTTCGATGTAGCTGTTGTCGTCGTAGGTCGCCAGGACTGTCTCTGCGAAGTGATCGGGGTCGGCAACCTGGTGTTTGACCGACTCCTCGATGAGTTGCCGCTTGTCCTGGCCGATGACGGACTCGCGATCGAGGCCGAAAATCGTCTCGATGGTTTCGTCGATCCAGGCAACGTCGAACTCCGCGTCAAGCACGAAGACGCCGATGTTCGCCTCGTCGAGGACGGTCGTGATCGAGTCGTACGCTCCCTCTCCGGACGTGAGTTGCTCCGATTCTCGATCGGCAGTACCCCGGTCATGGACTGCCCCGATCGACCCCTGTAGATCGCCGTCCTCGACGAGTGGATTGATCCGTAGTTCGACGGGGAGATGCTCTTCATCGGCGGTTTTAATCGTCACGTCGAACGACCCGGAGGTCGTCATTTCGGCATCAAGGCTCTCATGCGTCGCGTGTTCGATCCGATCGACATCGTTGTCATCCAACAGCACGGAGATATGTTCGCCGAGGAGTGCCTCGCTCGCGTATCCGCTCTGCTCGAGGAGCGAATCATTGACTGCGACGAATCGCCCCGCCACATCCAGCTGGTAGAGGCCGCAATCGGACAACCTGGCGACGTCCCGATAGCGCTGAAGGACGTCGGGATCATCCACTGCCTCCCAGATCTGTGTCCCCGAGACCTCTTTCGCCCGATTCATACGGAGAAGAAGTGCTCATTGAGCCAGATAAACTCCCCGCTTAATAGGACAGAGGCGGTGATGCAGACTACATCTCAAGGACAAATTTGACTGATTTATTGGGAGAACTATCATTATCTTGTGCAACATCGCCACCCCCTCCAAAGGAAATTATTGCAGAAGGTGGTACGGAAAGTTCGCCCTTGCCGGTGAATTGAGAACAAAAATGAGCGGGGGCCCCCACTCCCGCCCGTGATGAACCAGTGGGCCCATTTCAAGGAGCCATCAGCTGATCCTCGCGTTACATACAGGGGTAGTGCAGAGCATCCATAGCCCTAACCCAACGTAGATCTGAATCGGAGGTAGATGGATTTCGTCGAGAAGTCCCAGACGGTGTTCGTTTTCGTCGCCATCGTTGGCGGGCTTGCGCTGGGTCAGATTTCGGGTGTCCCTGCCGTCGCAGATCGGCTGATCCTCCCGTTTCTGATGGTCATGCTGTTTGCTGCGTTCACCGGTGTATCGTTTTCCCGGCTCCGGGCGGCGTTTGGGAACCGCCGGGTCGTCGGATCGAGCCTCCTGATCAACTTCGTCTGGAGTCCGCTGTTGGCCGTCGGCCTCGGTGCGCTTTTCCTTCGGGATCACCCGGCGCTCTGGGTCGGTCTCATCATGTTGTTGGTCACGCCCTGTACGGACTGGTATCTCGTCTTCACGGACGTCGCCGACGGGGACGTCCCGCTGGCGACCTCGATCCTGCCGTATAACCTCCTGTTACAGTTGGTCCTGCTTCCGGTGTATCTCTACGTGTTTGCTGGAGCGTTAGTCGAGTTACCCCTCGGGGTGTTGATAGAGAGCGTCGGACTCGTCCTCGTAGTTCCACTCGCGTTCGGTGGGCTCACTCGGTGGGGGTTGATCCGTACAAAGGGAAAGACGTGGTTCTCCGATCGATTCCTCCCGAGGCTGAGTCCGGTTCAGATCGTCTTTTTGAGTCTCGCGATCGGAGCGATGTTCGCCTCACAAGGGGAGGTGATCGTCGCGAACCCGGAATTGCTTGCGTTGCTCGCGATCCCCGTCATCGTCTTTTACGCGATCAATCTCGGCCTCGGGTTCAGTATTGGCCGTCTGCTTTCGTTTTCCTATTCGGAGATGGTCTGTTTCAACAACACGATCCTCTCGCGGAACTCCCCAACCGCGCTGGCGATTGCAGTCGTCGCGTTCCCCAACGATCCGCTAATCCCTCTTGCGCTCGTCATCGGTCCGTTATTGGAGCTGCCGTTGCTGGGGATCATCGCACACATCCACGTCGCGATCAAAGATCGGAACTGGTGGCCGCTCGACCTCCGGCCTCTGATCGAACGAAGCTGAGATCAAGAGCGGTTTGTTCGAATACTGACATCCCGACTGACGCCCTCAGAGGCGGCCAACTGTTTCGTCCGTTCCTCAGCTGTCGCTTTGCATCTCGGTCATGACTCGCTCACGGCGGTCGCGTGAGCGTTCCCGCCCCGTGTCGATGGCCTCCTCGAGGTCCTCGGCGTCCTCCTCGGAGAGAATACCCGCAACCTCCGTCCATGACCGTTCGCGTGCGATCCGTTTGACGACGTCCGAGACGGATTCGCCCTCCCGTTTGTGGGCCGTGAGGCGTTCGTAGGCCTCCTCGTCCAGTGAGATCGTTTTGGTCGCCATCTCAATACACAGTTGT
>CAZEDI010000129.1:0-5278 GCA_964510865.1 uncultured Halobacteriales archaeon | reverse complement strand
GAGATAGTGGTCGTCGAGACGCCACATCATCCACGGGAGCCACTCAAAGCCGGGCTCCTGGAAGACGAACTCGAGATTCGGGAAGCGTTCGGGCACGCCATTGCACACGAGCGAGATCAGGTGCCACATCCCCTCGACGGGGAAGGAGAAGGCGTGGTTCTCGGCGAAGGTCTCGGCCCAGCGGTGCTGGACCGGGAACGTCACCGCCGACGTGTCGTCCGCTGTGTGGAGCACGATCGGGAGGTCGTTGGCCTCGGCGATCTCGTAGATTGGGTCGTACGACCAGTGTCCCGCCGGGGGAATCTGGCCAGCCGTCGGCATCTGGACCGCGGCGATCCCCATCTCGCCGGCCATCCGGTCGACCTCATCCGCGGCCCGCTCCGGCACCTGGTGGGCGACCAATGCAGCCGCGTGGAGCCGGTCGTCCGCACCAACCCACTCGTCCAGCAGCCACGAGTTGTACGCGTGTGCCCACGCGACAGCGGTCTGGTCGTGATTGATCGTGGCGAGCCCGCTGCCCGCCGTGAGGAGACTATACTCGAGGCCGAACTCGTCCATATAGGTGAGCTTGTCCTCGGGCGACCCGGCACCACCCGGGACGACAGCCGTGTCCTCCGCGTAGCTGCCACTATCGTTGGGAAAGGACGGCGTGACGCGCGTACAGGTCATGACCTCCGACTGGATGTCACCATCCTGGAGGATTCGTCGCGCCGCATTGCTCTCGTCGATGTATTCGATCAGCGTATCGGGGCCAGGGCTGATGTGCGAGTCGGCGTCGACGATGGTCACGTCCTCGAGCGTCAGTGCCGAGGACGCCTCCTGGGTTGCCATGCGTACACACTCCACACGGCGGCATAAAATTCCGGCCTTCACGGAAATTCCCGGGGGGATTTTTCCCCGCGGACACCCCGAGTTCATGCATGGAGGAACAGCCGGCGGTGGAGGACCTGCGGTCACGTGGTCCCGGCGTGGATCCGGCGGATCCGTACGAGGATGTTGATCTCGATACACTCCCTGCGTGGTGGCGGCGCGCGATCGAGGAATTCGAGGCCCACGACCTCAGGCCTTACCGGCCGCCCCGCTTCGCGGACGGGTCGCTCGTCCACGAGGCGATCGCCGCTCTCGAAGCAGAATTCGGGATCGCCATCCGGATTGGGTGTGTCGGGACCGACTACCGTGAGCACTGGACGGTCCGGGTCGACGGTGAGCCTGCAGGGACCGTCGGTCGCCACCGCTCGACGGCCGGCTACACCGTCTACGAGGTGGATCGCGGGACGTTCGAGGCGTTGGTTCGGGAGTCGTGTGCGGACGACTGAGGCTCGCGCGTTCCGCCACGGGTGGTGCGTGGGATCGGTTTCCCCCCGTGAACTCGACTGACTGACCACAGAGTATTTGATGCTGACTATCGCTAGTGTGCGGAGATGACCGAATTGGGGGGGTCGGAACGGAACACACTGGAGCACTACGAGGTCATCCTGCAGAACATCCGGGATGCGGTCTACACACTCGATGCGAACGGTCGCATAACGTGGGTCAACCAACCGGCGATCGACGCGTTCGATATCGGGTATACCCGGGACGAGCTCATCGGTGCCCCCGTGACGAAGGTGCTCGATCCAACGGACATCGAGAAGGCCGTGTCTATCATTCAGTCGCTTTTGCGTGATCCCGAGCGCCACAGTAATCGCTGTGAGGTGACCATCAACACTGCCCACGGGACCGAAATTCCGTGTGAGCTCCGTATTGCGCTCCTGCCGTTCGAGGACGGTGAGTTTCAGGGCACCGTCGGTGTCCTCCGGGATATCACCGAACGGAAACAGCGTGAACAGCGTCTAACCGTCTTCAACCGCCTTCTTCGCCATAACCTGCGCAACGACATGTCGTTCATCCTCGGACCAGCTGAGGAACTCGAGTCATCACTCGAGGGTGTCGAGAGACAGCGTGCGACTCGGATCCGTGAGCGTGCGGAGCGCTTGCTTTCCGTCGCCGAGAAAGCCCGTCGGATCCAGGCGACACTTGAGCATACCGACTTCGAACGGCGACCCGTCGATGTGGGTGCGATTGTCAGCGAATGCGTGGCCGCGTATCGCGCGGATCATTCCGATGTCGAGTTTCGCGTTGAGGGCCCCGACGACCTGCGAGCGTTAGCCAACGAAACCCTGCGTGACGCCATCGACGAACTTCTCGACAACGCGATCACCCACAACGAGTCCCCTCGCCGTGTCACCATCGAGCTTTCAACTGACCCAGAGGAGGGGTGGATAACGATCGCTATACAGGACAACGGTTCCCCCATTCCGGACACCGAAATTGCGGTGCTCGAGGATGGCAGCGAGACGCAACTCGAACACGGTAGCGGCCTCGGCCTCTGGTTCGTCCAGTGGCTCGTCGATCACTACGGGGGGCAGCTGTCCTTCGAGCGCCCACCTGACGGCGGTAACACGGTAATCCTCCAGCTGCAGCCGGTCGAGCCGTGAGCGAATCGTGGTTCCCGGCTGCCGCGTTACCCGGTTGGTGTTGGCAAGTGCAGCTCAATCTGAGTCCCAGTCGATTCACCCGTTTCGATCGAGAAGTCGCCGCCTGATTCATCGATCACCCATCGCGTGAGCCACAGGCTCATCCCTCTGCTGTGGGTGAGTTGTGTTTCCTGGTCGCCGGTCATTACCACCTGTTCGGGCTCGGGGATTCCCGGGCCATTGTCCTCGATCACGAGCTCGACCAGCTCCGCTGCCTGCCGTGCCCGCTGAACAGTCACGGTGACTCGACAGTCCGAGATGGGCTGTGGATTATGTTCGATCGCGTTCTCGAGTAACTCAGCCAAAACGGTGCGGATGACTGGATAGGTGGAAGCGGTGACATCGTCGTTCACTGTCACTCGGATATCCGCGTCCGGGTACGTACCTCGGAGGTCGTCGACGAGTTCCATGACGATGTTCGTGACGTCTACAGGCTCAGGTACTTCTACTTCGACGATCCGTTGCACGCGACGGATTCGGTTTGCAATCGTCGCGAGGGAGTCGGCCGCCTCTTCGATTGCGGTGACTGCATCGCTGTCAGGCACGCGTTCGGCGAGCTCCTGGGCATAGCCCTGGATGATGTTCGTCCTGTTCCGGACGTCGTGGCGGAGCACCCGATTCAGGACGGACAGGCGTTGAGACAGCTGGGCGGCCGTCCGTTCGTTTGTTCGCGCCTGTGCCAGCGCCCGGGTTCGACGGAGATCGTAATTTGCCACGACGAGGCCGATCGCCGAGCCACTGATCGCCCAGTTGGCGATGGAAAACCAGGTCGCTGGACGTAGTCCAGCCCCCGGGATGGTTTGTGCGACCGAGATGTACATCGCCACGCCGAACGTCACTGCGCCACTGAGATACCAGACCGCGGCCCGCGCCAATGCGGCGTCGTCGAGAGGACTGTCGTGGACGATCGCGATGAGCGACACCGCCGCTGCTGCAGCCAAGACCGGCGGGAGATAACTCGCTAGCATGGCCGGAAGTGAGTTCGTAATCACGGGCGCAACGAGGACGTGGTGTGCGAATGAGAGGGACAGCCCCCCACCAATGACGAGGAATCCGAGTCGATACTTCGTGGGGGGCAGCACGTTCAGTACCTAACTCGACGTTCTGTAATAATGTATGGGGGTGAGGAGTTGCGGCTCTTCTCCGCGAGAAGTACGAACCGAAGCCACTTCACCTGTCGCGGACCGTGACGCCGGTATGTCTTCAGAATTATCACTCGATGGCCGAACACTCGTCGGGGTCACAAATACCGACACAGGGGAGGTAAGCAACGAGACCCGCTTTCATTTCGAGCACACTGGTGAACGGATCTCTGCCCACTACGCTGGGGGCGACGTGCTCGAGGGCTATCTCGTAGGGACGTGTGATGGAACTGAGTGGGAGATCCGATATACCCAGATCAACACGGACCTCGATACCGCGTCAGGTCACTCCATAGGCACCCTTGAACTGCTCGAGGACGGGCGCGTTCGCGTGACCGACGAATGGGAATGGGAATCGAAGGAGGGTGGCGGACAGTCGGTTCTCGAGGAAGTCACGCAGGAGTGAGCACCTGATTCCGCTAAGACACCCGGAAGTGTCGGATGGCCCCCAAATCACAGAACGGTACCGCTCACTCGCCGAATTTGGTGCAAAGGTGCCTGGGATCGTAGCGGGAGACGTCCTCACGTAGTACTCCGCGAACAAGGATAGCACTGGCAAGGGGGAATGCAAGTATGAGGGTGAAGAACCCACCCCAGAAGACACCACCTGTCCCCCCAACCGCGAGTTCATACAGGCTCCGACTTGCAATCCACAGCGTGAGGGCCCCAAGGCTGCCGAGTCCAACCGACGTGACGCTCCGTTCCTCCATACTCGTTCCGACGAGTACGGCGAGGCCGAGGAGTACAGGCAGGACCAGTTCCGGATCAACGGGGATCGGCCCGAGCGTCGGCCACGACGGATATGGCTGAGGGACGTCCGTGACCGTGATGATGCCGACGAGGATGACGAGCACCGCAAGGAGATACTGGATTGTCCGCACGGTCGACAGCCTAGAGGAGGGCATGGAGAGGACCATTTCCCGACTGCGGGAAAAAGGTTCGCCACTCACGGCGTGCCAGGCGCAACCATCTAGGGTAGAATGAATGCAGAGAGGGACAGATGATCGAAAGACATCCGTCACACGGACAGGTATCGCAATAATCGATTCTCTGGCCCCGTCAGGCCGTATAGACGTAGCAGTTCCCGTCGTTCGCACTATCAGCCGTATCCGAAACACATACGGTCTCCTCTTGTGACGCTTTATCCGATCATGTCATCTGAACGCGCATGTGCGTCGGCGGAGTCCGAGGAGCTTCTGATGAATATCCTCGGTGCAATCGTCGACGCTCGCGATGACATCACTGACGTTACCGATATACCGCCCCTGGGGGCCGTCACGGATCCCGAGGCGTTAGACCGACTTCTGACACGGACGACCGTCCCGGTCACCGTTACCCTGGAAGTGTATGAGTGTCTCGTAGAAATCGACGGGACGAATACGGTCAGCGCAACGCCACTGCCTGTCGCCGAGTGAATGAGCGGCCGAGTCCTTGCACGCACTAACTATGGGATGCCGTGTGTGGCCGCCATGTGATCGAGCCAGCTTTCCAGTGTCTCCTCTCCGTGATACCGATACGTTTTCTCGCGCTCGTCATACGATACGACTCCGGCTTCGCTGAGTTTTGGTCGATGGGTGTGATGGAGCATCGTGGCCAGGCGCTTCCGGCTTTGTCGAGAGG
>CAZEDI010000128.1:0-5299 GCA_964510865.1 uncultured Halobacteriales archaeon | reverse complement strand
GTGATGGCCCAGGGCACGTTCGACGTCCTCCACCCGGGCCACCTCCACTACCTCCGTGAAAGTGCCGCGCTCGGCGACGAACTCCATGTCGTCGTCGCTCGTGACGACCGAATCAGCGACCGCAAGAACCTGTTCATGGACGAAGAGAGCCGCAGACAGGTTGTCGAGGCCCTCGCGGTGGTCGATTCGGCTATCCTGGGCTCCGAGGATGACATCTTCGATAGTGTCGATGACCTCGACCCGGCGGTGATCACGCTCGGGCACGATCAGGGATTCGATCCTGAGGTCCTCGAAGCGGACCTCCGTGAGGCGGGCTTCGACGTCGACGTCGTCCGGATCGGCCCTTATCGTGGTGAAGGTGTCACGTCCTCGAGTGACGTGAAGACCCGAATCGCCGACCAGGCTGGAGAATCTACCTTCGAATCGACGACCGGCGGCGAGTGATCGGCCCGCCCGACCACGGATGGGGGTCGATGCAATCTCTTCGCCTCTCCACGCATCGAACTCCAGTGTCGACACCGGTGGGATCTGGGAGCGCGACGAGTAAGGGGCAAGCCTTTCCCGGGGGGTGACAATGGGACGGACACACATGAAGCATGTTACGCCTGCGGAGCGCCGGGCGGTCGAAGCGATGGATGGCGTATACCTGACTCAACTCGCGATCGGTGAGGAAATGAGTATCCAGCACCTCCGGATGGACCCCGGTGCGCGGATTCCGGAACACGATCATCCCCACGAGCAGGTGGGGTTCGTCTACAGGGGAACCCAGACGTTCCTCCTGGCGTCCGGGGAACTCCCCGTGGGCGAGGGCGAGTCCTACGCGATACCCGGTGGGGAGGCCCACGCGGTCGAGAACCGGGGCGACACGGTGCTCGAAGCGATCGACATCTTTAGCCCCCCGCGTCCGGATCCAGACTGGCTCGAGTGAGCACATTCTGTCCCATCACATCCCACAGGACCGGTAACTTTAGCCTTCCCCCGGTCAAACGCGGGGGCATGGGGCTGAAAGGTTCGGCATACGGGGTGTTCAATCCGGGGTGGGTGATGTCCGGAATCGGGATCGGGCTCCTCCTCCAGTTCATCGGCTGGATGACGGGTATCGGGCTCGTGGCGGGACTGACCGGCTACATTCTCATGGGGATCATCGTCGGCTGGGCGTCGCCGGGGAGTACAATCATCGAACCGGGTGTCGCGGCGTTTTTCATCGCCACGATCGGGTTCATCTTCAACCACCTCATCCTCTCGCTGGTCGGCGTCGGCCTGGTCGTCGGGGTCGGATATGGCCTGCTCGGGCTCTTGCTCGGGATGGCCGGCGGTTGGCTCGGAGAACAGTTGTAGGGGCTCACGATACTCGAGCTGTCGTCCCCGTGCACGTGTGAGCGGTGTCTGTTCTCGGTCACGGAGGGCTGGCCCTGCCGGCATCCCCGTGCTTTTCACGGTGGCCCGCTCCCGGATGGTATGAACGTCTGCATCATCGGTGGCACCGGTCTCATCAGTACTGGTATCACTCGACAGTTGGTCGACGCGGGCCACGAGGTGACGTGCTTCACCCGCGGCGAGTCCGAGGCTCGGGTCCCGGAGGCAGTCTCGTTCGTCCATGGCGACAGGAACGAGCCCGACGCGCTGGCCACCATACGTGAAACGGAGCCGGACTGCGTTATCGACATGGTGTGTTTCACGCCTGAGCAGGCGCGGGATGCGATCGATGTTTTTGCAGGCGAAATCGACCAGTACGTCTTCTGCTCGACAGTTGACGTCTACGCCCGGCCCGCAGAGCGCAACCCGATCACCGAGGACGCCCAACGTCACGATGACGAGCACTTCGTCAGTGAATACGGGGAGAACAAGACGCTCGCCGAGGACGCGTTCATGGCGGCACACGAGCGAGGTGACTTCGCCACGACCGTGATTCGTCCATGGAGTACCTATGGCGAGGGAGGTGGCGTCCTCCACACGTTCGGCAAAGATACGTACGTCCTCGATCGAATCCGGGCGGGAAAGCCGATCATCGTCCACGGCGACGGGTCGTCGATCTGGGGTCCGTGTCACCGCGATGACGTCGCCAGCGCATTCGTGAATGCCATCGGTAACACGACTGCATACGGCGAAGCCTACCACGTCACGAGCGAGGAGAACGTGGCCTGGGACGTTTACTATCAGAAAGTCGCCCGTGCCATGGATGCTCCGGCACCGGAGTTCGTACATATCCCGACCGACGTGCTTCTCCAGGTTGCTCCGGACCGGACGGGGATGCTCGATGCACACTTACAATACAGCACGGTGTTCGATAACTCGAAGGCGAAACGCGACCTCGACTTCGCGTATACGATCGGCTTCGAGGAGGGAACACGGCGGACCATCGACTGGCTGGTGGAGCGCGATCGAATCGAATCCTGGGAGTCGGAGCCGTTTGACGATGCGTTGATCGACGCGTGGCAGGCGTCGACAGAAACGTTCGTGGCGGAGTTCGCCGGCTAGGAGCCCACTCGGTACTCAGTACGCGGCGTCGATGATATCGCTGTCGAGATCGTCAAACGCTTCGAGATACTCGCGGCGGTCGGTGCGGAGCTCGAGGATGCGGTCCTCGTAGTTCTCGACGTTTCGTGGGATCTCGAACGCCTCGACGTCCACGTCGGGTACGTCGCGCGGAATCCGTAAACCTGTGGCGCTGTCGTCGGTCCACGTAACGGTATCACGGGCGATGCTACGGAGGAGGCCCACGGTGTCATCGACGGTGACGTCGCGACCGCCGACCGACCCGGTATTGAGGACGTAGCACTCCACGTCGAGGTCCGCGATGAGGTCACGGAAGCGGTTGCCCTCGTCACCTTCCGAGCCGATGATAAACGGGTTCGTGCCGACGACACGGACGGACTCGCCGGCCCGGCTAGGATCGCCCGCACTCGTCTCGACGGACTCGCCGAGCATGAACGCCGCCGCCCCCTCCTCGGGGGTGAGCTTCGCGACCGGCGGCATCGCGGGGTTGCGGGTGATGAAGAACACCTGATCGACGGTGTCGAGGTCGATTCCCTCGCTCGCCGAGTCGAGGTGATCACGCTCGATCACGGCGCGTCCGTTCGTCGTGTACCGATCCGAGTCGAAGTCGACGGTCCCGTCGTCCGCAACATCGACGTTCCCGAGGACGGCCGATTCGTGGGTCACGGCCTGATACAGTGCCGGCTGCTCCGCGGGGTCGAGTCCGATGGTCTTCACGAAGAGGCCGTGACCTTCGCTTCCTGGGACGGTCCCGTCGGGGAGGAGTGCACAGACGTCGTCTTGGAGCATCGTCGTGCCTTCCGGATCGTCCAAGCCGAGGCCGTGGGCGGTAAGCGTAGACTTACCCGTGCCGGAGAGCCCAAGGAAGAGCTGCCCGACGTCCGCGAGCTCGCCGTTGCGCTCGACGCTAACGCGCTTACTCCCCGCGTGGAGGCCTAACCCGCCAGCCTGCTTGATGCGGTACATGAAGAGCCGCAAGAACGATTTCTTCGCTTCGCCGGTATAGTCCGTCCCGAGGATCGCTGTGACGCCCTCCTCCGGGAGGACGCGGATCGCGCGCTCCTCGTGGTCCGGAACGTGGATGGTGAGGAGGTCGGGCTCCACGCCTTCTGGTGCAGGTTCGAACAGCTTGGCCCACGCGAGGGCGATCCGGGCATACTCCGCCTGGACGTAATACCGACAGACGTAGGTATGATCGGGATGGCGTCCCATGTAGCGGTCGAGACAGATCATCTGCTGGTCGTGCGCGAAGGAGAGCGCGTCGTCGACGAGTTCGTAATCCTGCGCGTCGAACTCGTGGTCGATCGCGTTGCGCGTCCGACCGGCGGACCGCGACCGATGTTCGCTTACGTAGGAGGGCGAACCGAACTCGGTGGTAATCTCGTCATCGCGCGCGAGATCGCGGAGCCGATCCAACGAGGGATTGTGTTCCACGTTCTCGGCTTCGTCCGGATCTGTCAGTGCCGTTTCGGGCGTCGGGACGGTCATCCCGAGATCAGGCATGCACTCGATACGGCGCCTCGGAGAACCATAAATCCACCATATACACATCCTTGTATGGTATGCGAAGACAAGAATCCCATATCCACGAACGAGTTAATCATTTACGCCACATGTGAGCACCTTTCATGGTGGCCACACGGCGGATCCAGGTGTGTCACGCGGTAGCGGGAATCGCGGATAGTTTATCCGTCGGAGTGTCCTACGAAGCGTGTGAGCGAAGAAACCGGGCGCCGGAACCTCCGGATGCCCAACACGGACGAGATGTTTGCGACGGTCACACGACACGACGGGGGGAACCACGTCCGGGTCATGTGTGAGGACGGCGAGAGCCGGATGGGTCGAATTCCCGGCCGGATGAAGTACCGCACCTGGATCGAAGTGGGAGACGTCGTCCTCGTCGAACCGTGGGACTGGCAGGACGAGAAGGCGAATATCGAATGGCGCTACACCTCGCAGGACGCGGACCAGCTCCGCGAAGAAGGCCACATCGACTGATACCAGTCCGATCACGATTCTATATATCGTTTTTCGAGGCGGGCGAACACGATAGCGACGACAAGGAGGCCACCGACAGCCCACACTGCCGCCCCGACGGGGCCGTCCGTAAGCGCAAAATAGCCTGCCGCGACGGCGGCCAGACCAGTTCCTACCCACGCGAGGAGGGACAGCGTGCTCGCCAGGAGTGCGGCATTGTAGCGCGATACGGACCACTCGGCCATCAGTTGCTCCAGGAGGCGCGTCCGAAATAACGATGCCGGTTCAGCCAGTTTCCCGATGGACGGGTGTTCTCATCTGGTGGGAGGTATCGGGAGTTGTCCTGTGAGACTTCGGAACAGTCGTTGGAACCACAAGAACGCGAGAGGGTGTCTTCTCTCCCTGCCGCTGACAGTGCAGGGCCGGGAGTAATACGACTGTAGCGCGAGGCACGAACACAGATGCGAGTCGGACACGATCGACTCCCGAGAGATAGTCCCTCCCGCCCGCAGAATGTTTGAGTGGCTGTTCGATCACGATCGCGACGATCCCGCCGGAGACAAGCGCATCGACGGGATCTTCGGCATTGCGAACTGGTTCCTCATCAGTGGTGGCAGGCGGCAGGTCGCGTTCATCTTGTTTAGTGGTGTGATCGCAGTACTCATCGCATTGAACGTCATCTGGCCATTCGAATTCCGGGATCTCCTCACCGAGCAACAGACGGTGCAGTCGCTAGTCTTGACACAGCTGAGTGGAATCATTCTCCACATCTCTGTAGTGGTCTCAATCAACTAGCTCACAGTCTCCCAAGATCAGACACCGATAG
>CAZEDI010000127.1:0-5342 GCA_964510865.1 uncultured Halobacteriales archaeon | reverse complement strand
TCGACCTCGCTACGCACGAACAACGCACGCTCCTCCTCGATTTCGAGGAGGAACTTCGTTCGAAGGATCCACTTCGCATCCGTATCTCGATTCAGTTGGACCACGAGAGGCTCCGACTCACGTTCGACGACCAGATGGATGTCGTCGAAGTGAATCGATGAATGTGGTCTCACTGCATTAACATTCAAATGAGCCCTTCCGTAATCCGTCACAGACACTGGATACCGACTTCCGTCGTGGATCCGTTCCATCTTCCCCTGGAGATCAACGGCGGAAGTACGACGTGGGGACTTCCCGCTACCCTGTGCGAGCGACGAGCGAGACGCTCTTGACGCCGTACTTCTCGCAGGCAGTGGCGGCCCGATCCGAGATGAACTCGTACTCGGTGTTCTCGCGGATTTCCTCGACGTCGAACCCCGCCGATTCGATCAGGTCGGTATAGCTATCGACCTGTGCAGCCCCGCCGATGCAGGCCGCCCAGAGGTCGGCATCGGCCTTGATGCTCTCGGGCATCTGCTGTTCGCTGATGATGTCCGAGATGGCCAACCTGCCTCCGGGCTTGAGAACCCGATGGGCCTCCTCGAAGACTCGCTGTTTCTCTGCGGAGAGGTTGATCACGCCGTTCGAGACGACGGCATCGAACGCGGCATCCTCGAACGGGAGGTCCTCGATGTAGCCGCGGCGCACGCCGACGTTGTGAAAGCCGTTGTCGGCCGCGAGTTCCTGAGCTTTCTCGACTTGCGCGTCCGTCATGTCGACACCCGTGACTGTCCCGGTCTCGGTGACGTGCAGGCCGGCCACGAACAGGTCCATCCCCGACCCGCTGCCGAGATCGAGGACGCGTTCGCCGGGGTCGATCCCGGCGAGGTCAAAGTGGTACCCGACGCCGGCGAACGAGTCGATCGCGGGGTCAGGCACGTACTCGAGGTCCCCGGGATCGTACCCGAGACGTTCGGCCAGGGGACGGCCCATCTCGAAGTGGAACTCGCCATCCGCGGACTCGGCGACCGCATCGTACATCGCCTTGACCTCGCGCTCGAGTTTCTGCGTATCGAGCGATTCGCTCATTCGGGTCCCTCCACGACGAGTTCGGTTTGGAGCGGGACCTCGTTCGTGACCGAGTCCACCAGCGGGGAGGTCGCCTCGACGCGCTCGCGGAGGGTTTCGAGTTCCTCGGCCGGGGCGTCAGCATCGACGTAGGTCGTCACGGTCACTTCCTCGTAGCCAGCCCGGACGTCCTCCGAGATGCCGAGGAACCCACGGAGGTCGACCTCACCGGAAAGTTCGAACCGGAGATCGTCGAGTTCGATGCCCATCGCTGCCGCGTTCGCGGCGTAGCCGACGCTCAGACAGGATCCGATCGCGGCGAGCAGCAGTTCGACCGCGTTCGGTGCCGTGCGTTCACCGAGGATCTGTTCGGGTTCGTCGCCCTCGACGCGGAACTCCCGGGTCCGAACTCGATCGCCCGCCTGGTCGAACGCCGCTATCGACGTGATACTCCGGAGCGCCTCCGTCCATTCGGTTTCCGCGTAGAATCGGAATTGGCCGACGTCGGGGCGCTCCGAGACCGTCTCGATCGTCTCGGTGAGCTGTTCCACGTCAACCCCGTGCGTGGTCTGCGGATCAGTTGCCATGGATCAGACCACCTGCAGGTGCCGTTCGCGGAGTTCCTCGTCGGAGTAGTCCTGCCCGTGCACCTCCTGCATATGGGCTTTGGCCAGTTCGATCGCTTCGGTCTCGTTCTCGGACTGAACAATGAAGCGGCAGTCGACCGCTTCGGATTCACAGTCCAGCTTGTGTGCGTTCGCCATCGTGGTTCAGTTGCCTTGCGGCGGAGTCACATACCGGTTGAAGGGTTACTTAGCTAACTCGTGAGATCGTCGCAGGGACTGCACGCTCCTGTAGGCACTGCGAACCCGGCACGCGGTGAGAAACACATCAGTGCCTGGAATCGGCGCACGGACGAAAGATCGGGGTGGGAGCTGGGACCGACGTGCGTGCCGCTGCTCAGGGATCGATCGGGAGAATCGGCGTCTTTCGCCGGTGAGCCGTGAAGACGGATTCGGCCCACTCGCGGGCCGCTGGGGCATCCGTGTCGACGAGCACGCGAACGGTCACGCCCTCGGGGTCGTATCCGACGATCGCCACACCGTCATCGAAGATGCCGACCCCGAACGTGGGGAGATCGTCGTTCAGGCGGAGATCGAGGTTGCCGCTTTCCAAGGCCTCCGCAAAGAGGTCCGGGCAGTGCTCCCGGATGTAATTGGCCACGCGTGGCGGGTTGATGAGCTCGGTGTCCATGCCTTCGAGGACCCGGTCGCAGAGTTCGTGCTTGCATGCATCCAGCATCGCGACGTCGAGACCCGTACATCGCAATCGGTCGGTCTCCTCGAGAAGCGCACAGAATCGGGTAATCGGTCGGGAGGGCTGTTCGGGATCGGCGACCGTAACGGTGGCGTCCGCGCACATCTCCATCGTGAAGCCGCTCTCCTCGTTCGGGAGTAACCGCCACACGTCCCGGAGCTTCCGCTCGGTTTCCACCCGGTCGATCAGATCCGCCATCGCCGAGGCCACGAAGCCTCCCAGCTCGGTGGCCTCGTACTGATAGCCGTCCCGGATCACCCAATCCCGACGTTCGAATTCGCTTAACGTACGTCTGATCGTCGATTCGGACACGCCAGTCATCTCCCACAGTTCGGATCGGCTCCGGGGTCGGACTGTGAGCGCGATGAGCGCGGGCGCACGGTGTTCGGACCGCGTGAGGTAGGCGATGTCGTCAATGGGTGTCCCCCCTTCGCGGCCCGCCATGGTAGTCGTACACAGAGGTCGGTAATAACGCCTGTGCTGAACCCGGAGGTTCTCGACCGGGTTTCAGGCGCCACATCCCGATCGGGAACTCGGTCACCAGCGCTAGGTGTGGGATTCCACTCGATTTACCGAAGGGCGTATCCCGGACCGTGGGAACTGGGAGACGACCCAAAGGCGGACGTTTAGCTCACTGTCCACGGAATGCTCCCAGCGAGATCTCGGGAAACCACGACTACACTCGCGGACACTACTCCCGAGAGTTTGATGGAATCTCCGATCGACAAAATGGGTCGGAGTACGCCCGAACGGACATCCATCGTCGAAGAGCCTTCGCCGGCACCGACATGTCCGACACCGGCGCGGAGATCGCACACGGCCACGAGAAACTGTTCAAGCAGTACAAACGGGAGGTCCGCGAGGACATCGACAACCGATGCTCCAGCGCGTTGCTCCGCCGACGGTGCTTTCGGACGTCCACCTGGAGTACCACTAGGACGGCAAGACGTTCGGTCAGCAACTCGGGACGTATCCGCTCCTGGTCGGGGTACCGGGCGAGCGCCCGCTCGGGGAGGTCATCGACGTGGCGATCGCCGCACGGCTACCGGTGGGTGACTGGCGTCCCCTATCCGCTCGACGTCAACAGCACGTCGATGGACGAACTCACGGCGATTCCGGGGATCGTGAAGTGCAGTGCTTACGACATCGGAGTGGATCGACCCTACGAGCGCGTGCCCGAAATCGAGGCACTCGGTCGGTTCGTGGCGACCGAGACGCTGTTAGGGACCGACTGGGTTGGACCTTCGTAAGTGGTACACCTCGACTAGTCCCCCGTATCGACGAGACCCTCCTCGTCCGACGATTGGACATCCGTACTGGTGGTCTCTGACCCATTCGGCAACTCGTGAACCACGAATTGGAAATGGTGCTTGTTGCCGTCGTCGAAGTAGACGAGCAGGTCGTCGTTACCACTGCCCGTCCTCGGGACGGGGTTATCGAGCGAAACGGACGTCACGTTTGTGACGTACTCGCTGTAAGAGGAGTTGATGTCCGTCAGCATGATCTCGTATCGGCCGGAGGAGTCGTTCCACGTGACGCTGTCGACGTTCACGGCGTTGTGGATAGTGGCGTCGGAACTGACCGAGGCTTTCGCCACAGGTCCGGCCGTCCGCTGGCGAGTCCCATCAGAGAACTCGATGTCGCCCCCGGAGAGGATAGTGTCCGTAGCCTCGATCCTTCCCTGCGCTCGCACGGCGACGCCGTCGGAGTCTTCCGCGTCGGCCCACACGGCAGCTCCGTCGGGGGATTTGTTGCGCCCGATGACACCGATTCCGAGTCCGGACGTGGCAGAGTGTTCGCCGTAGACCCCGCCCCAGGTGGTGCTGCTTGCCCTGCCTTCGATGCCGTTACGGCCGTCGGATTCTCCCCAGACGCCGAACGTATCGCTCGCGTAACCTTTGACGCCGGCGGCCTCGTCGTGGTCAGAGTTCGTGTTACCATGAACGCCGAACACGGTTCCGGAAGGAGCCGTTGCCTCCCCCTGGACGCCCGCCGCGTCACTGTCCGACGAGTCGGTGACACCCTGGACACCGTACGTGGTCCCGGACCCCGACGTGTTGGCCCCGTACACGCCGACACCATTGTCGTCGTCGAGTTCGCCGATGATCTTGCAGTTCATCCCGCCGTTGGTCAGGACGATTCGTTCTTGTCTGTCGGGTCAGTCGACTGTCCGGCCGGCTCGTCCTGTTGGGTCGTGGACCCGCCGTCGAATCCCGCCCTGATTTCTGCCAGTTCTCCTTCGAGTTCCGAAAGACGAGTCCGGAGTTCGCGATTCTCGGCCGCCAGTTCCTCGATACTGACCGTCCGTTCCGGCGGCGTGTCTACCGTACCGGTGGGTCAGTGTTCGGTTTCTCTATCTTCTCCTGGGCGGTCGTACTGTCATTGGTCATGAGTTTGTCTGGCACTGTGACGAAGTCTCCGCTGGTTCAGTCGTTCTCGAACTCATGTGGCCGAGCGGGACTGTTCAGTCGAATACTCGTCACTTGCCTAGAGATTAATTCGAACTGACGTAAATTCACGGGGTGACACGTTCGTGGCGGTGTGAGCGAGTCGCAAGTCCCTCGCATCCATCAAGTGTATCCGTCCTCCCAAATTCCCCGAAGATCTCCGAACGGCGGACGCTCCTGTAACGTCATCGTCGACCGACCCAACGAGCGAGTCCCCGAAATCAAGGGTCTCGACCAGTTCGTGACCGTCGAGACGCCGGAGCGGGCGGACTGAGAACTACGAGTCAACAGGGCTACAACGAACCAGATTACTCCGCCGACATGGAACAGAGCGCTCTCGGCGCAGTGCGAAACGGCACGCGGCGCGAACGTGCTGGTGGCGTCCTCCCGGTCCTTGCGACGCTGAACCGCCGCCGAGAGATAACCAAAGACGAGCGTCAAGATGATGACGAGCAGCAGGCCGACCATCACGCCGCCGGCCGTCACGGCAGGATTACCTTCGAACACGGCGTTGACGAATGCACCGCCGAT
>CAZEDI010000126.1:0-5437 GCA_964510865.1 uncultured Halobacteriales archaeon | reverse complement strand
CAGGTCCGCGACGAGTTCGACCACTACGAGGCCGACATCCTCTTTCCCAACCGCTTCCTGATCGACAAGGACGTCCGCAGCGGGCTCGCGGTCCCCGAGCGGCGGGCCGACGACGGCTCGCTCGTGGTCCCCCACGACGAGGTCGAGCCCTGCGAGGTCGAGGCCGATCCGCGGGTCTGTACGTTCGACATCGAGGTCGACGACCGCTCGGGTTTTCCCGAGGACGGCGAGGAACCGATCGTCTGTCTGACGAGCCACGACTCCGTCCGCGACGAGTACGTGATGTGGCTCTACGAGGCGCCGATCGGCGACGGAGGGATTCCCGGCGAAATCACGGAGTACGAACCGATCGAGGGCGAGATCGACCACGAGGTGCGGGCGTTCGAGGAGGAAGAAGCAATGCTCGAGGCCTTCGTCGAATATATCCGGAAAACCGATCCGGACGTGTTAACTGGTTGGAATTTTGAAGATTTTGACGCCCCCTACCTCCTCGACCGCCTCGAGCGCCTCCAGGGTCCCCACCACGACTACAACCTCGACATCGACCGGCTCTCGCGGGTCGACGAGGTCTGGCGGAGCAACTGGGGCGGCCCCGACATCAAGGGCCGGGTCGTCTTCGACCTGCTCTATGGCTACCAGCGAATGGTCATCTCCGAACTCGACTCTTACCGCCTGGATGCGGTCGGCGAGGCGGAGCTGGGCGTCGGGAAAGAACGCTATGCGGGGGATATCGGCGATCTCTGGGAGGGTGACCCGACCCAGCTCCTCGAATACAACCTCCGGGACGTCGAACTCTGCGTCGAACTCGACCGCCAGCAGAACATCGTCCCGTTCTGGGACGAAGTGCGCGCGTTCGTCGGCTGCAAGTTAGAGGACGCCCCCACCCCCGGGGATGCGGTGGACATGTACGTCCTCCACGAGGCCTACGGCCGGTTCGCGCTGCCCTCAAAAGGGCGCCAGGACGCCGGCGAGGAGTACGAGGGCGGCGCCGTTTTCGACCCGATCACGGGCGTTAAGGAGAACGTCACGGTGCTGGACCTGAAGTGTTTCAGTGGGGACACGGAGGTGATGACGCCTGACGGTCCGATAAACATCAAAGATCTTGAGGTCGGCGACGATCTGTATACGCTTGACCCGAACACGTTCGAGTGCAAGATTACGCCGGTAGCCGACACACACGAGTACGAGAACCAGTACGGCCAGTTGCACCACGTACGTGGAAACACGCACGATCTCAAGGTAACCGAAAACCATCATTTCCTCGCCTCGAATACGCGTGGCTGGGACGATCTCGAGCCGGACGATTTCGAACTCACTGAATATCGTGACATCCCGGAGACTGATCGATTCGCGTTCCCGAATCACGAACCAATGGCGGGAGCGACACCTGGAACATTCGAACTCTACGAGGAGGTCACGGATGGATACGTCGTCGTCTACACCGATGACGATCTCCGGTCGTTCCGCCATTCCATATCCGAATCCGTCGAATCGACCCTCGATCTCGTTCACGGGTCGTCCGCAGCGATGGGCATCCAGAAGACGGTCGGAAAGTATTTGATTCCGCTCTCAACGTTCCACGACAACGAACCGGCGATTCGAGAACACGCAGACGACCTTTTCCTGAAATACGGGAAACAACACCGCGAGACACCACTCTCGTTCGAGATGGCTGATTGGCTCGAGTTCTTGGGATGGTTCGTCACCGAAGGAAGCCTCGATCAGGCTGCCAATCGGTTCACGATCCACCAGTCAAGGGGTCCTCATCGCGATCGGATCCGTTCGCTGCTCGAGCGAATGGGGGTCAACTATAACGTTGATGAAAACGGTCTCAACGTCTCGAATCGGTACCTCCTTGAGTGGCTCGAAGAGCACTGCGGCGACGGATACGCCGAGAAGTGTTTCCCCGACTGGGTGTTCGATCTCGACGCTGAATACCTCTCGATACTCCTCGAGACGATGATCGATGGTGATGGCGATCGTGCGGACTCCGGTCTCCGTAAGTTTTGGACGAAAAGCGACCATCTCATGCGAGCCGTCTCGAGGATCGCCGTCCGGTGTGGACACAAGCCGACGGTATCGAAGCAAAAGGACGGAACGTGGTACGTCTCCGTCGGCAAACGAGGATCGTTCAAAAAATCTAATGCGGCCGTCGAGCGGCACGATGGAAACGTCTACTGTGTCACTGCAGCCGAGAACCACGTCGTCCTCGCCGGTCGAAACGGGAATTTTCAATGGGTGGGTCAATCGCTGTACCCGATGTGTATGGTGACTGTCAACGCCTCCCCAGAGACGCGGGTCGATCCTGAAACGTACGACGGCGCGACACACACCGCTCCCACCGAACCGGAACCGACCCATTTCCGGCAGGAACCCGATGGGATCATCCGAGAAATGGTCAACGAGTTGCTCGCCGAGCGCGAGGAGAAAAAGGAACTGCGCAACGCCCACGACCCGGGCTCTCCCGCCTTCGAGCAGTACGACAGGCAGCAGGGAGCTGTCAAGGTTATTATGAATTCGCTCTATGGTGTGTCAGGTTGGGAACAATTTCGCCTCTACGACAAGGACGCGGCGTCCGCGATTACCGCCACGGGCCGGGAAGTGATCGAATTCACGGAGGAGGCCGCGAACGAGCTTAATTACCAGGTAACGTATGGAGACAGCATAACCGGTGACCGTCCGGTGGTCGTTCGTGATCCGGACGGCATTGTACGGATCTCTCCCATCGAGAACCTTTTCGAACGGGCGATGTCAAGCCCGGAGCGAGAGATGCTCATCACTGCCGATGGCGGCACTGTAGGAGTCGTTTCGCCCGGGAAAGACCGGCGCCAACTTTCGGATTGGGACGCTCTCTCTCTCAATGAAGGGGGTAGTCCCGAATGGCAGCCGATCGACCAGATAATTCGCCACGAAACCGACAAACCCGTTGTCAACCTTCAACACAAATTCGGCGAATCGACGACGACTCGTGATCACTCGTTTGTCGTCGAGGAGGACGGCGAGTACGTCGAAACTGTGCCGGAAGACGTCGACGAACCGCTTCGAATCCCGGGCATCCCCGATGTCGATACTGTCGATTCGATCGACGTTTACGAGATTCTCGGCGGATACACTCGGACGTACGAGGACGGCCGGAGCGTCGGTTCCGAAAACGCTGAGACGAAAATCAAACGGATCCACGCTGACGACGAGTATGTCTGGTTTGGCCACGAGCACCACGGCGCTCTCGATTCGACGATCAAGGTTCAGAGACACGTCGACCTCGACTCCGCGAACGGTGAGGCACTCCTCCGACTTCTCGCCGCCTACATCACGGAAGGGAGCGCTACGACCGCGGAAACCGCAGAAAGAAAGTTCGGTGCTAGCATCTCGGAATCGAGCCACGAATGGCTCGATGGTCTCAAGACTGATTACGAACGGCTCTTCGAGAACGCCACGGTAAGCATCATTGCCTCCGACACGAACGACGAGCGGACGGTGGAGTACGAAACTCAGGAGGCAGAAGCATCGGCCGTCTACAACGATCGGACTCGGAAGCTCCAGTTGATGAACGAACTCTCGGCGGTCTTCTTCCGTGAGTTCGCTGGACAGACGTCCTACGGAAAGCGTATCCCAGGGTTCGTTTTCAATCTTGACGACGAGAAGCAACAATTGTTCCTCGACATGCTCATCGAGGGTGATGGATCCCGAAAGTTCCCGCGATACTCTGAGGCGTATCGAGAACGGAATTTCGACCTCGAGACGACGAGTCAGGAACTAGCAGCCGGACTCTCGATGTTACTCACCCAACGGGGTGAAAACCACTCGCTAAAGTATCGGAATAGCAAGAACAGTTATACGATCCGAACGTGCGACTATTACCGGTCAGGCCAGGAACCGGTCGTGGAAACCGTCGATCACGACGGGTACGTGTACGATCTCAGCGTCGCCGAGAACGACAACTTCGTCGACGCGGTCGGTGGCGTCGTGCTCCACAATACCGACAGCGTCATGCTCGAGCTCGGTCCCGACGTCTCCAAGGAGGAGGCCATCGAGCAGTCCTTCGAGATAGAGGAACACATCAACGGTCGCTACGACGAGTTCGCGCGGGACGTGTTGAACGCCGAGGACCACCGCTTCCAGATCGAGTTCGAGAAGCTTTACCGGCGCTTCTTCCAGGCGGGCAAGAAGAAACGATACGCCGGCCACATCACTTGGAAGGAGGGGAAAGACGTCGATACGATCGACATCGTCGGCTTCGAGTACCAGCGCTCTGACATCGCCCCGATCACCAAGGAGGTCCAGCACCGGGTGATCGAGATGATCGTCAAGGACGGCGACGTGGAAGGGGCAAAGGAGTACCTCCACGGCCTGATCGAGGACGTCCGGACGGGGGAGGTCTCCGTCGACGAGATCGGCATCCCGGGCGGGATCGGGAAACGCCTCGACGACTACGACACCGACACCGCCCAGGTCCGGGGCGCGAAGTATGCCAACCGGCTGCTGGGAACCAACTTCCAGCGGGGAAGCAAGCCCAAACGACTCTACCTGAAGCGGGTCGACCCCGCCTTCTTCCGGCGGGTCGAGAACGAAGAGGATCTGGATGCCCGACAGGATCCGATCTACGGTGAGTTCAAACGCGATCCCGACGTCATCTGTTTCGAGTACGCAGACCAGCTCCCCGAGGAGTTCGAGGTCGATTACGACAAGATGCTAGAGAAGACACTCAAGGGACCGATCGCGCGCATTCTGGAAGCCCTGGGGATCTCCTGGGAGGAAGTGAAATCGGGCCAGGAACAGACCGGGCTGGACAGCTTCGTTTGACCGGCGCGGGTACCGTATCGTCCGCCCTCGGTTTCTGACCCAGAAACTTTTTCTTTCCATTTCGGAACTCTATCCGCCCGGATACGAAACCGTTATGGGGCCGACGCCCCACCGTTCGAACGACCGAGGTAACTGCTTATGGCACGCTTAGAGCTCAACGACTTACACGCGCGAGTTGCCGAAGAGGGCGGGGAACGGATCCTCCAGGGCGTCGACCTCGAGGTCGAGTCCGGGGAGATCCACGCGCTGATGGGACCGAACGGGAGCGGGAAGTCCACGACCGCGAAGGTCATCGCCGGCCACCCCGCATACGAGGTGACAGAGGGGGAGGTTCTACTCCATCTCGAGGACGGCGAGTTCGAGGGGATCGACATCCCCGAGGACAAACGGACGTGGAACGTCCTCGAGCTCGAGCCCAACGAGCGCGCAGCGCTGGGAATCTTCCTGGCGTTCCAGTACCCCGCCGAGATCGAGGGCGTCACGATGACGAACTTCCTCCGGCAGGCGCTGAACGCGAAGCTGGAGGAGCGCGAGGAGCTGTTCGAGGACGACGACGAGCACGAGGCCGACGAGGAGGAGGCCGGCTACGAGACCTCCCCGATGGAGGGCCCCGCCGACGAGGGCGAGATCGGCG
>CAZEDI010000125.1:0-5666 GCA_964510865.1 uncultured Halobacteriales archaeon | reverse complement strand
GTTCGCGATCCGGGAGGACCGCACGGAAGTCACCATGACCGACTTCCGCGAGGCCTTCGAAAAGCTCTCAGAGAGTGGCCAGTCGCGTCCGGTCCCCACGGATGGGGCACCGGCCTTTTACTGAGCGATCGTTCATGGGGGACGACGTCATTCGGATCGTCCGTGGAGCCGGAACCGGGCCCACGGCCATTGCATCATACGATGCCGCGCTGGCTGACGCCGGTGTCGAGAACTACAATCTGATTCCCGTTTCCTCGATCATTCCAGCAACGGTCGACGTCGAGGTAGTCGGGACGGCGCCGGACCTCGGCCACGCGGGAAACCGGCTAATCGTCGTCCAGGCGCGGGCGACTGTCGAGGGGACTGGCCGGGTCACCGCGGCACTTGGGTGGAGCACCGGCGAGGGTCCCGGCGTCCTCTACGAGACGGGCGGAGAGTTCGACGAATCCGAAGCGAAACGGCGCATTCGGCGTGGACTGGAGCACGCCCGGGAACTCCGCGAATGGACGTTCGACGGGGAGGATATCGACGTCGTGAGTACGTCGACCGGGGATGCCCCGTTCGCGACTGCGGTCGTCTTGGCCGTCTACGGCGACAGCGCACCGATCTTCTGAGTGCCGTACACGACGATCGTCACTGTACCTTCCGCAAGTCATTTTAGGATGATATCCCACTCTCCGGCGGATGAGTATCGCTTCACGTTTCTGGGCGCTCCGACGGACACGACCCACGTTCGTCGCCGTCACAACTGCCTTTCTCGTCTTCCTGTTCGCGTACCCGTTCATCGATTGGGTCCTTCGCGCGGCGGGCATCGCCGGCCCCTTCGGGTTCTACGACTTCGGCGCCTATGGTGGTGCCGTGAATCGCTGGCTGGCGGGGGAAGCGATCTACGTGCCGAACGAGAACGGCGGGTACCATCAAAAGTATCTCTACCCCCCGATCACGCTGCTCGTGTTCTGGCCGTTCACCGAACTCGCACACGCGCGCATCCTCTGGAACAGCTTCTCCGTGGCCCTCCTCTGGCTCGGTTTGCAGGCAGTCGTGGCTGCGCTTGACGTGCACATGTCACGTCTCGAACGCGGGCTGCTCCTGTGGCTGCTCCTCGGATTTCAGCCCCTGCTACTCTCGCTGAAGCTCGCGCAGACGGCACCGTTCCTCGCAGGCCTCCTCAGTTTCTCACTCGCCGCGCTGCTCCGTGGTGAATTCGGCCACCGTGAATTCCGATATGCCAGCGGGCTGTGCACCGCAATCGTCGGCGCGGTCAAACCATCATATTCGAGCGTGGGTGCCCATCTCCTCGCGGATCGTGATAGACTGGGAGGCGCGTTGGCTACTGGGATCGGCCTGCTGATCGCCTCTATGCTGCTATTCGGTGTGGAAACCCACGTTGCCTATCTGGACGTCCTCACGTGGGGCCTCCACCACGGGGATTCTGCCAGGTCGCCGGCCTTGTGGCTAGCCCCGTACTTCAAGCCGCTCGCCTGGATTCCGGGCTCGATCTATCTTCGGATCGGGGCGAGTCTCCTGATCGCGATCGGTGCACTCATGGCCGCGTCCGATGCCGATCGCGAAGTGTTTGCCCTCGGCGTGGTCGCCTTCCCCTTGCTCTCCCCGTTGACATACGCGTATTACTTCGTCCCGGTCATTCCTGCCATCGTCGTCATGCTGGCTGTCGAATTCGAACGCGATGGCTATCCGCTCCTCCCGGTACTCGGCCTTTGGATCCTCGCGATCCACTCCTACGGCCTCCGGTTGCTCGTCGTCGACCTCCCCGACCTCCTGGGCCTGGGAAACATGTACGAACCCCTCTATCCCCTCCTTCAGCCGGGGACATGGGGGCTCATCCTCCTCATCGGGCTCGCGGGATACCGAGTTGCTGAAACGATCGAACGACCCGCGTGGTCCGCACGGTGGTGACGACCATCGGAACGCTCACCGTCTCGCCGTGTCTGTGATGGACTATGCTCGACGAATCATCCGAGAATGCCTTCGAGGAACTGCATCCCTCGAGGGCTGTCGCACTCGGTATTCGGTTCTTCCTCGAACTCGGTGTGCTCGTCGCGCTGGCTGTCTGGGGCTTGCAAGCCATCGACGGGCCAACGCGATACGCCCTCGCTATCGGGGCACCCGTCGTGGCGGCTGTGGTCTGGGGAATGCTCGTCGCTCCAACGGCCCGGTACCGCCTCGATGACCCCTCCCGTCTCCTCGTCGAAGTCCTCGTCTTCGGAGCAGGGATAGGGGCGCTCGCAGTGAGCGGGTACGAAGTGGTCGCGATAGCGTTTGGCGTCGTCGCTGCAGTCGACCTCGTACTCGTGTCGATCTGGCGGCTCCGATAAGGCGGGACGGCGTCACTTCGCCCAGAACGTCTCGCTCGCTCTGCGCTTCTCGAGGAATGCCTGGAGCGCTTCACGTTCGTCGGCAGGGAGTTCCTCACGGAGTTCCTGTTCGAGGATCTTCGCGTGCTTCTCGGGGAGGTCCGTCCACAGTTCGTCTCCTTCGTCGATATCTCGTCCCACGGTTGGGCCGTCGATCGCGACGCTGATCCGTTCGCCCGCGCGTGCTTCATCGAGATCCTCGCCCTGGCTCTGTATGCCTTGGACTAGCCCCACTCGCACCGGGGGACCGCCATCGAAGCGCGCGAGGCGGACGTTCCGTTTGAGTGTCCCCGCCATCACTTCGACCCCGACGACCGCGGGATCGGACTGCCTGAAGACGTGGTCCTGGAGAATGCGAACCCGCGCAGGCTTGGTGATATTCTCGAGGACAGTCTCCTGCTGGGCGCGTTGGCTCTCCTCGACGTGTTCCTCGTAGTCCTCGACGAGCTGATAGATCACGTCGTCGGAAAAGATGCGAACGTCCTCCTGCTGCGCCTCGTCGGCGGCGTCATCGAGAACATTGACGTTGAAACCGAGGATGACGGCATGCATCGGCTCGTCAGCCGTACTCGAGACCGTGATATCTCGTGGCGCGACGTCGCCAACTTCGGCCCGCATGATCGGCACCTCGGCCTCGTCGAGCGCGTTCGCAAGCGCCTCGAGGCTCCCGAGCGTGTCGGCCTTGACGACGACGCCCTCCTCGTCTGTATCGACCGCGATCTCGGCGAGCTCGCTCTCGACGTCGGTCACGACTGTCGAAACGTCCCGATCACGCACGACCCGAACCGGTGCCCCGGCCAGCGCCCGATCGAGGTCCGGGGCGGCGATCTTGATCCCTGCAGCGGCAGCGACGTCGTCCACCTGTTCGAACCTGTCCTCTGTCCGGATCTCCGCGAGGGGTCGGGGCTGGAGCAGCGCCCGGACGTTCGTCACAATCGGCCCGTTTTCCCCACCGACGACGATCTCATCGTCCGCTCGTACCATGCCATCATAGAGGACGACGTCGATCGTCGTGCCGAAGCCTCGTTCCTCCTTAACTTCGAGGACCGTGCCGACACCCGGGCCGTCCACATCGATGGCCATGTCCTCTTTCATGTAGCGCTGGGAGAGGCCCATGAGGACCGCCAACAGGTCCGGGACGCCCTCGCCGGTAAGCGCGCTCACGGGGACGACCCCGATCGTGTTGCGGAAGTCGTTCACCCGCCAGTAGAAGTCGCCGGTCAGCCCCTCATCGGAGAGCTCGCCGATCAGCTCATAGAGGCGGTCGTCGAGCTCGGACTGGACACGCTCGGATTGGTCCTCGATCGACGCTTGGATCGGGGCGTCCTCTGATGGGTTCCATCCCGGGAGCGTGTCGACTTTGTTCGCGGCCACGACGAACGGCGTCTCGGTTCGTCGCAGGATGTCGATGGCTTCCTCGGTCTGGGGCTGGAAGCCGTCCGTGATGTCTACGACGAGGATCGCGATATCGGCGAGCGCGCCGCCGCGAGCTCGGAGTGTCGAAAACGAGTGATGGCCTGGCGTGTCGATGAAGAGCAAGCCGGGGAGATCGAAGTCCGTCGGATCGACGAGCCGTCCCGCGATGTTCGAGACGACGTCGAGTGGAACCGCCGTCGCACCGATGTGCTGGGTGATGGCCCCAGCCTCGCCCTCGCTTACCGCGGAGCCACGGATCCGATCGAGGAGCGTGGTCTTCCCGTGATCGACATGGCCCAAGACGGCGACAATGGGCGTCCGCAACGAATTGCGCTGTGTGTTCGTGTCCGACATCGAGATCACCCGAGAAGTCAGGTAGAATAGCCTATCCCGGGCCGACAGTAAAGTCCATCGGGATTGGCGTGCTCGGCCCACGCACGCGCGCTGGACGGGTCTCCAGTCGAAATGCAGCGCACGGACGTCTGACGATTGTCTGCCGCCGCGCGGCGGGCGTCGAGATCCCGAGCCCCGACAGGCCCACAGGTTTTTCACCTCGGACCTCGCAGTACGAATACACGACCCCGGCTGACGGGAGAAGCGAAAACCTATAGATACCGAACGGACGATACAGCAACTATGCCTGACATCCTCGCCGAGAACCTCTCGGGCAAAGCCGTCATGGGCTCAGACGGCAAGGAGCTCGGGATGCTCTACAACATCACCATGGACCTCACGACTGGAAGCCTCGCCGACTTGATCGTCGAACCACAAGAGCAGATGTCCTTCGACGCGGACTTTGACGTCGATGAAGCCGGGCGGTACCGCGTCCCCGTCCACCGCGTCCAGGCGGTCAAGGACTACATCGTCGTCGAGCGCTGAAGGAATGTACGTCCTCGACGCGTCCGCCTTCATCAACGAGTATCACACGACAGAGCCAACCGCGACCATCCCGATGGTCCGCGAGGAGCTACAGGACGAGTCCGCGTACCGCTTCGACGCGATGGAAGGCTCGGGGATGCATATCCAGATCCCCGAGGACGAAACCGTCGAGCGGGTTCGCCGTGCTGCAGATTCGTCGGGGGACCTCGAGGTCCTTTCGAGGACTGACCTCCGGTTGATCGCTGCCGCGCTCGAACTCGGCGCGACGCTGGTGACCGACGACTACGCGATGCAGAATGTCGCCGAACGACTGGACGTGGCCGTCGAGTTCATCGCGCAGGAGGGTATCGATGAACAACGCGACTGGCTCTTCCAGTGCCAGGGGTGTGGCCGCGAGTTCGACGAGCAGCAAGATCGGTGTCCTATCTGCGGGAGCGACTTGGCACGAAAGAACCCGTCGTAACTCCGCCCTACAAAAGTCAAACTGCCCCTTCGATCTCTTCTAGACCGGCCTGAACGATCTGGCGGAGCGCCTCCTGTTCGGAGACGCCATACCGGCGGGCGAGTTCTTGGACCCGCACGGCAAGGTCGTCGTCACAGACGAACGAGAACCGCCGAGACATGTCGATTCACTTGATCTCGTTTTGTATTAAAACCTCGTCAGACGGGTGTCCGTCCTCTGTCGGTTTTCCTGTCCTCGGCTTCGCTCACTCGGATCTGACACTCCTATGTTAACTGGATATACGTAAACGCGAAGGCGATGGCATCGAACGAGGCGTGGACGACAGCGACGACAAGCACCGAACGGGTTTTGAGATAGATCACCCCGAGGATGGTCGAGAGCGCGAAGACCGTGAGGAGGCCATTCAGCGTCGCGAGTGGTGCACCCGGATCGAGGTATGAGCCGACGTGCGCGACTGCGAAGATTGCACTCGCCAGGAGCACGGCGCTTCCCCGGGAGAACGAGCCATAGAGCGACTTCTGGACGACGTTTCG
>CAZEDI010000124.1:0-5717 GCA_964510865.1 uncultured Halobacteriales archaeon | reverse complement strand
ATCTTCTACTCGTAGGATGGTCACAGAAGTTCACTGACGAACTCCCTGTGTTCGCGAACAAGGGTTTTCGGGCTGTCTGGACCGACGACCATCGCACTCTTGAAGAACGTGAGCATCGGCAGCCGTACGACTAGGCGGTAGAGCTCCCGTCGCGCAGCGAACTCTCCCGTCACGTCCAGTACATTCGTCTCCTCATACCCCTCGTACACAGCCTCCCGAACGCGCTGTCTTCGCCGGGAACCGAGCGGTGCGAGCGCACTCAGACTGTCGATCACCGACGCGAGATCGTATTCCGCGCAGCCCACTCGTTGGTCCTCAAAGTCAAGTACGGCCGTCGTCTCACCGGTGTCCGGATCGATGAGCATGTTCCAGTAGGTGTACTCATCGTGCATCAGTACAGGGTCCTCACCACCGAGGAGCCCGCGTCGTTCGTTGAGAGTCTCTCGAATCACTCCCTCGAGATCAGCGACCCGCTCGTCGAGATTTGAGAGAAAGAACTCCACCAGCCCATCCAACAAATCCTCCCACTCGTCGTGGGCGTTATCTGCAACTGTAAGCGTCGCATCCGGTGTCGTGATCCCACTGCCGTCGTGGTCCACGTCCCGTCCGAGTTTGACGTCCCCAAACCGGTCGAACGATCCGAGATCGTGAATCTGGCCGAGATACCGACCGGCATCATGGGCAACTCGCTCGTGGACGGCGGGTTCAAGATCGCGGGCGCGCGTCGCAATGTCTTCCCCATCGGACTGTTCCATCACGAACAGGGGACTGGCGTCCTCGGAGGGGTCGTCGAGCACGGCGAGCACCTCTGGAACAGGGACGGTCGTACGACGGCCGATCGTGTCGAGGAGGTATGGTTCCGGTCGGAAGGCCGCTGGTTCGGTGTTCTGACAGTACTTGCAAATCACTGTCTGTTCTCGGTTCATGGTCGAGACGTCAACGGCATACAGGCTGTTCGCACTCCCTGGAATGCCGTCGACGCTTGTCACCGCCCACTCGTCTCTGAGGGCGGACACGATCCGGCGAACCTTGGATTCGGAGAGACACAGTGACCCGTCGTGTTCGACCATTCGGTGACCATGGTACTCAGGAATCACTGAAATACCTACCTACGAGTGGACTCAATCTAGTGAAGGGAGAAGGAGCTCCAGCAATTAGCTGGATAACATCTCTCTATCTTGCACGTCGATCTCGTGGGACAACAGCGTATGATGTGAGACTCCGAAAATCAGTGCTAATCTCTATCAACAGGCATCGATCTGGCACCAGTCTATCACTACACAGATACCAGTGAGAAACCAATCAGGGATCAGCAAGCAACCAGTTACTGCCAGGACTCGCCGTTCAGCGTGATGTCTTCGAGGAGATCGGGGCCTGAGCCGCCGATGGGCGATCCGACGGTACCCTCCCAGCCGACCGTATTGATCGCGATTCCTGAACCTCGATCGAGTTCGTGTACGGCGAGACGTAGACCGCGTCGGTGTTCTCCCGGAGCGTGATCGTGGTATTTTCGACGGCAACGGGCCCCGCCGGCGCTACGCCGCCTTCACCTCGAGTCCCGATACCGTACGTGCCGCCGGCCCCTCCACCCTCGGTGAAGGCGATCTCGATCTCACAGTTCCGGACGATTTGCGGGCCGTCCTGAAGCAAGATCCCCCCCGGCGTGATGTAGACACCATCCGGCTTCCGGTCGATCATACATATGCTGTTCTCGACGACAGAGCTAGGGTACGGGCCGTTGAGGGCTTCGTCTTTATCCTCGGTGCCGTCGAGCCACTCGACGGGCTCCCAGTCATCGCCCCCGTTGTTCCGGATCTGACTTCCCCCACCATTCGCGACGACACACTCGGAGACGATCTTTCGGCCCGAGCCACCCCGAACGTAGATCGCGTTGTCGGGCCAGGGACCGCTGATGACTCTTCTGAAGACGGTCGTCCCCTGCTGATCTGGGTGACCCGTCATCCCGGTTGTTGACCACGACTGTCCGAAGGGCAACCCCGGAACGTGACCGCCGTACCGGTCCGTCGTCCGAGTGTTGATCGTGTCCGTGAAGTGGAGCCCGCCGCCGCTCATATCGACCGAATCGACGAGCACGACCGATTCCGGCGAACCCGCTGCAACCCGCATATCTCCGTGCGTACCCAGTGAGTGTTTCCCGTTGAAGACGATATTTCGGATCTCTCCCGTGCCGTCGATAAAGGCATTGAGGCCCTGCATCCCCGCGCGTTCTCGGACCACGCCCAATCGAAGATGAATCCCCCGAAGAGGAACTCGCCGTGGTGGGGGTTGCTCGGCGTGCCGATCCGGAACATCATCGTCCCGCCCTGGTACTCGCCTTCGAGAACGAGATGGCCGTTGATCGCCTCGACGGGCGCGTGTCGAATGACTGCGTTCTCGCCGATCAGACCGACGGTCGAGTCACCCGTCCGCCGGAACGTCCGATCCATCACGTATTCTCCCGTCGGAAGCACGACCAGCGTGTCATCACTCCAGGCCGATTCCAGGGCCTCGTTCATCGGCTCTTCGCCGGTCGGATCGGCGCCGTAGTCGTCGACGAGATCTACGACGTCGTCGAACCGGTCTTCGGCCGCGGACGGGTCAATCGACGGGACGGTATCAGCCCAGTCAGGGAGATTCCCGCCCCGCGCTGTTGTTTCTGCTGGGTAGCCACCCCACCTGTCCCATCGCCCATTCCCATGTCACCGGCGAGCGAGGCAACCCCACAGAGAATACCCATCGAAGCGGTTTTCTGGAGAAAGTCACGGCGCGAACGCGAGCGAGGCATAGGGCACGGATCTTGGTTTTAGCTCATATCAGCTGTGTTCAAAACCCTCTTCGCTGACCGGACCCGAACGTTCTCAAGTCGCTCAATTGTCTCTAGTTAGCGCTCACACCTCAGTTGCGTAGCGATAGCGAGCGTCTCTTGGAGGATCGATCGTTCTTGGTGAATCTTCTGTGCGTCTTCGATCATTCGTTCGATCCCGATTCGAGCGCCCTGGGGAGGGTTCGCTCGAAAGCGTCATCACTTCGGGCGAACCTCGAACACTCCCTGAAGGAAGCCGTCTATGACCTTCTTTCGTGGGTTCGGAATAACGATGATCGCAGCGTCGATGCCTCATGACCGGGTTCGACCACCTCTTCGTTCACTCAACTACCGACGCTAACGTGCAAAGCTGAGTGGAGCTTCAAGGCTCGTTTTGCAAGTTCATCACACCATCAATGGATAGATAGCATCAACGCCTGACAGAAACGGTGTGCAAGAGGTAGAGGAGGAGTTCAGTAGATATATTCCTCCGTCCCGTGGTTTCCCGTCCATGGATGGGTTTAGTGGCGCCGTGAACGGGTACTATGACGTCGAGGACCTGCTCTCACGATACATCTACTCCCAGGCCGCCGACTACTACTCCGACGAAGGCGCCCGGAAACGTTCGATTGACTCCCGAGAAGATTTCGAAGCCCAGCGCGAACGTGTCCGCGAGATTTTTCTCGACCGTATCGGGGGTCTCCCGAACCGGTCTGCCGACCTTGCTGTCGAAACCAACGGAACCATCGACTGTGACGGCTACACCATCGACCTCCTGACCTTCGAAAGCCAAGCGGACTACCATGTCACTGCCAACTGCTACGTCCCCGACGACGACGGTCCGCACCCCGGAATCCTCTTCTGTTGCGGTCACTCCGAGCCTGCGAAAGCTGACCCGCTCAACCAGAAAGCCTGCGCCGAACTCGCCCTGAACGGCTTCGTTGTCTGCATCTTCGACCCCCTCTGTCAGGGCGAGCGGAAACAGTACCGCAACCTCGAGACCGGTGAGGCGATTGTCAGCGGTGGCGGCGGCGTGTTCGGCCACAGCTACGCCGGTCAGAAGTGCTTCTACGCGGGAATGAACCTCGCCCGGTATGTCATCAGCGACGCACAGTGCGGACTCGACTATCTCCATAACCGCCTCGACGTGGATACGGACCGGATCGGCGTCACCGGCACCTCCGGTGGTGGGATACAGACCCTGTATCTTGGTTTCCTCGACGACCGAGTCGACGTCGCCGCCCCGTGCTGTGCCGTGTCCGAACGATACGAACAATTGAAAACGGGAAATCGGACCCACGCCGAACAGGCGATCACCGGCAGTATTCCCGCGGGTATTGATTACGACGACCTCCTCGCGGCGATGGCTCCTCGTCCCGTCTGTGTCGGTGCGGCCGCCTCTGATCGGTACTTCCCGATTGAAGGCGTCCACGCGACGATGGACCGCGTCCGCCGATGGTACGACCTGTACGGCGCCGAAACGGAAGTCAAACTCGTCGTCGGCGACACCACCCACTGCGCCGTCTGGGACCTCCGCAAGGGTGTATTCGCGTTCCTCTCAGACCATCTCAGCGGTGTGCCATACGAATCTCGGGATGACCTCGAGACTATCGATCCCGCTGACCTCCAGTGTACGCCAGAAGGGAGTGTCCACGCAGCCTTCACCGACGAGCGAACGATCGACGACCTGATCCGCGAGTACGTCGCCGGGACCACCGATGGCGTGGAGTCTGCCGGTGACAACACGACCGGTGCCGCCAGCGAAGACGCCAACAGCCTCCGGCGCCGACTCATCGACCAGTTCGACCTCGACAAGGAACACCCCGACCTCCACCCCAGATACGTCGACTGCACCGACGTAGACGGCCTCACCGTCGAACACGTCTGGTTCAAGACCGAGTCCGACCCGGATATCGTCGTCGCGGGTGTACTGGTTTCCGATGCGAGTACAGCGGCCGAGGCGCCGGCCGTGGTCCTGTACGACCAGGGGACTGACGCCCTCCCGGACCGAAGCGAGGATGTCAGTGCCCTCGCGAGGGAGTACGGGGCTGTTTTCCTCTTCGATCCCCGCGGCGTCGGCGCGGTCCGGCACCGCCACGTTCTCGTCCCGAACTGGGCCGACGACTACGACGCTATCTTCGGCACCGAGTTCAAACTCGCCAACGATGCCTTGTTGCTGGGCGATTCCCTGCTCGGAATGCGCGTCTTCGACACCCTGCTGGCCGTAGATTTCCTCCGCGAGATGACAGGCAGTGACTATGTCTCGCTTGTCGGCGAGGGTACCGGAGCCTATTATGCTCTGTTTGCCGCGACCGTCGCCGAGGACGTCGACCAGGTCCGTCTCTGTGACGTGGGGCCGAGTTTCCACGAACGGGCGACCGAGCGCAACGTCCCCTTCGACCCTGGACTCACGGCCTTCGATGTGCTTGACTGTGACCTTCCCCACCTGACCTCCGCACTCGAACAGCGCAACGTCGACGTGACGGATGGAGTTCACGAGTAGTCTCATCCCGTCTGTGTACCGCCGACAGCAATCCACCGTATCGATTGGTTCGCGTGAATCTGTCCACAGCACCCCGGGTGCGAGGTCGGTGGCGACCCACACGAGGACGCGCGTATCGGGCCATCGTGGCTGGCTCGCCTTGGCATGGGTTTGGATATACCAAACTAGTGAAACCCCGTACACGGTACGCGCCCTACATCTTGCAAGGCGTCGAGAGAACTAGCCAATATGGAACAAATGAGTCAGCGGAGCCAGAACCCGCAACTCCACGTTTGACGGGCCACTAGGCCATGATCTTCGATGTAGTTGATCGACGACTGTCACCTCAGTCCCGAATTTCGCGAAGACGCCCGCCTGTAACCTTTGAACATCCCCAGTCTGTAAACTGCGTCTCCTCATCCCGTCGGTCTC
>CAZEDI010000123.1:0-6001 GCA_964510865.1 uncultured Halobacteriales archaeon | reverse complement strand
CCAGGTGGGAGCGGTCCGGTCCGGGAACGACGAATTCACAGTTGAACAGGCGGGCGCCCGTCGGCGCTGCCTCCCGAATGGTCGAGAGAATCTCGACGCATTCGGCATCGTCCCAGTCATGGAGGATGTGCTTCAGCAGGTACGCGTCCGCCGCCGGGGCATCCTCAAAGAAGTCCCCGGCGACAAAGCGCACACGGTCGGATAGCCCCATCGGTTCGTGCCAGTGGTGGGCTTCGTCCTCGATCACGTTCGGAAGTTCCAGCACCGACCCCTCGGCGGAGGGGGTATCCTGGAGCAGGGTGCACAACAGGTGGCCGTGCCCGCCGCCGACGTCACAGACCTGGTCGAACTTGGAGAAGTCGACACCATCGAGCAGGTCCGCCACCATGCTGGATTCCATCTGGGAAAGGCTGGACATCGCCTCGTTGAACACCCGCGCGTACTCCGAGTCAGCCTCCCTGTGTTCGAAGGCATCGTGGCCGAACTCGCGTTGGAATCCGTTGGGATCGCCCTCGCGGACGATATCCGGCAGGTGTTTCCAGGTGGCATAGTGGGTCGGACCTTCTTCGAGAAGCGCGAAGCCTCGCAGGCTGTCCGGATGATCCTCCTGGAGCAGTGCACCAGCTGGCGTGATCGAGAACCGCCGGCTCTCCGATTCGTCGAGCAACTGTAACGAGCTCAGTGCCCGGAGCAATCGGTATCCCTTCTGCTCATCGACGTTCAACTGATCGGCAATTTCGACGGCGTGTTTCGGCCGCTCCTCGATGGCCTCGAATACGCCGAGTTTGACGCCGGCGTAGACGGTCTGGCTCCGCCACCGCCCGGTAACGAGCTCCATCACGTGGTCACTTGGCTGTGACATGGGCTCTGTAGCACCCGGAGTAGAGAACGGCCCGGCGAAGGAAAAATATAATCTGCACAACATTACAGTAAGCAAGATTACTGCACGTTTCTACAGTGACCTTGGGCCGACCCGATAACCGTGCGCTCCTACAGCCGCGTTGGATCGTGATTCAGCCTGTCTCGATCGGGTCGGCCCGTTTCGGTCACGTCGACCACGTCCAGATTCTCGTCGACCGTCACCGTGAGGACATGTCCATCCAGCGAGTAGGTGATCTGGGCCTCGAGGGGATCGGTGGCGAGCACCTCCCAATCGCACGCATCCTGCATCGCTGCCCATTGCTCGGCGGTAGGCACGATCGGATCGAAGCCGTGGGCAGTCACGAAGTTGAGCTGCTGCGGATAACCGTGGACAGCCGCGGGGAGTGGCATCTTCACGATAAGCGGACAGTTCGGACACTCGACGGTGATCAACTCCTGATACCGACGCCCACAGGTCTGACAGAGCTCGTCGCTGGCATCGTGATTCTCGCAGGCGGTGAGCGTTCTCTCGACTCCGGCCGAACACCGCGGACAGATGTCGTGTGACATCGCGATTTTCTCGAGGAAGGACCATGCATGGGCCGCCTGCAGCGTTTCCCTCGCGTCTCGGTCCTCAAGCGCGGCGGGCGGGAGCGGCGCGCCGCCGAGGTAGCCGTCCCGCTGGTCGGCCGGCACCGAATCGTCGGTGCTCACCGATTCACCGTAGTTGCCCGAACACTCAGGGCAGGAAATCGCCACCCGGCCCTCACGGTAGCTCACGACGGACTGCGCGCCGCACTTGCCACAGGGCCACCCAACCTGCGTGGGATCGATGACCGGCGTCTCGGTCACAGCGCCCGAGACGACCGCCTCGACAATGCGCTCGCCTGCCCGGCGGAGAGCGTATCCCTCGTCGGTGTCCTCGACGAAGTGGCCGACGAGCTTGTCGAGATGGTAGGTGAAGTTACCGCTGTCCACCGCCGATCCCCTTTCGTAGAGCTCCGAGAACGACACCGGGCCGTCAGCCTCCGCAAGGAGTCGAATGATTTCCATTCGCGTCTCGTTTCCCAGGACGCTGAAGGCGTCGCCCGGAGCGAGCGTGGCGTCTCCCCCTTGGTCGGCGGTTGTCATGCGGTACGGATTCGTCGGTCGTCACCGTAAATCCCGGCCATCAGCTTGCTGTGTTGCTGCATATGCGCCCTGCATTCAGCACGGATCTGGTAAAACCATCCGAATCTGACAGAACCCGTAGCGGTATTTACGCGGGTTCGGGTAACCCCATTTTCAGTTTGATCCGGTTTGCAAAATTCGCGCTGTCTATTCAGCAAGGTCCTCTTAACTTATCATCGGGCGAGGGTTTCAAGAAGGCCGTGTAACCCCATCTCTAGGCTTGAAGAAGTGGTAGCCCATCCCCTCGATCGGGGCGAGTTCTCTCCACTCGACCCCGACTGAACCCCCTCAATGAATCTTCCCATCGGCGCGTGGCTTTCCTCCGCGCGTCCCCCCTCACTTGAACGCGATGAGGCCGACGTCCACCATGTCCCTAAGGTACCGACGGATGTCGTTCCGATCCCACCCCAGCGGTGACACCACGGCCTCGCAGGCCCGGATCGTCAGAGTCGCGTAGAACTCGGCGTCGTAGTCCTCGGGCTCCTCGAACGGCAGCCTGACCCGCTGGGCGCCCTGCCGCGCACCGTCGTCGACGACGACGTACTGCACGTCCTCGCCGGGCGCCTTCTCGACGTCGTACACCTGGTAGCGCTCCAGCGCTGCGACGGTCTGCGTGCTCTGGGAATACGCTTCCAGTGCCTTCGACACGCGCTTCCGGATCGCCAGCGCCTGTGGATCCACTCGCCCGCTGCGGAGCTCCTGGAGGCGGCGCTGACAAACGTCCAGCACCGGTTCGGCCTCGCGGTGGCGATCGAGCGTGTCCATGAAGTCTCGCTGGGCCCGAGCCACGAAGTCCGGCGTCGAGCGCTGTCGGATCTCCACACCTCGTACCTTGTACCCGTCCTCACCGCGCTTCTTTCCGAAGTACTTCGTGAGCGCTCCGGCACCGCTCTCGGCTTTCGGCACGAGACAGAGCCAGTCGAAGGCATTCTCGTACTCCAACCGAATCCCCACCTCCTCCGATATCCCCGCCGCGACGGTCTCTAGATCCGTGGGTGCCTCGGCGTCGGCCTCCACCCAGATCGAGTCGACGATCCCGTGAATCACGCGCCAGCCCTCGCGCTCGAAGATCTTCTTGGACTGGACGAGGATATCCCGGGCGTACGCATTGATCGCCTCGTGGGCCTCGATGCGGCCGAATTTCGAGTTTTTATAGCCCTGATAGCCGAAACAGGTGACGAGAATCCACTTCAGCGCGTCCGATTTGGCCTCCAGGCGCTCGATCTCCTCTGCGTCGTCGCTCTCGCGGATGGCCTGCTTGATGGCGTCGCGATCCTCGACGATCGGCTCGAGGACGTCGGCCAGGAATCCGCGCTCCGGGCAGAGGTTGTATCCCAGCAATGGGACGTCCTCACGCTCGGGATGACAGTCACAGAGCACGGTCTCCGGGGAGATGTTGTGCTCGATCATGATATTGGGATAGAGACTCGAGAAGTCGAGTTCGTGAACGTCCTCGTGCAGCCCGACGTCGGGCTGGAACGTGAAGCCGCCGCGATCAGCCTGGTGGAGGTCCCGGACGGTCTTCCAGGCCTCGTGCTGGAACTTGTTCCAGGGGATGAGGACGTCTCGCTCCAGCGCCTGCCGAATCTGGATCGCCGTCAGGAGGTTGCCGATCGACGCCCAGCCGGCCTCCTGGAGGGGTTTGTGGCTGCGCTCGACGAGGTCGACGATGCCGGGGATGCCCGATTTACTGAGCATGAAGCTGTTACTGCGGTCGATGAGGGCTCGCCCGGGGACGGAATAGCGGGCGGGCGAATGCATGACCCGGCCGTAGGTGATCATCTCCGACTCGCCGGCGAGTTGCGTGTAGCCCTCGCGACGACCGACTGTGAAGGTTTTAAATCCGAGTTCGTGAGCGCGGTCGGTCAGATACGGGACGAGGCGGGCCGTCGACAGGAGCAACACGTCGGGATCGTGCTCCTGGAGCACGGCGTCGAGCGCGTCGAGGACCTGGCGGTCGGTCCCACCGATCGCCTCGCCGTCGATCGCGAGCTGGGAGAGATCCCCGCTCGCGAGTGCGTGCTCGGGCAAGCGAACGTCGAGCGTCGTCAGCTCCCGGGCGGGCGTCGGATCCGTCCCGGTCTCCAGGCAGTAGCGAAACTCCGGGCTGAAATCCACGTTGTAGAGTTCGAACGCGCCGGGGGCGTACTCGCCGAACTCGTGGAGGGTCCTGATCTCGTGGGCAAGCGCGTCCACCTCGGTCGGGCGTTCGAGATCGAGACGGAGGAGGGGTTCGCGCTCGTCGTCGCGGAGGCTCGTGAACCAGCGCTCCAGGCCGATGCGTTGTACCTTCGGATCGTCGACGAGCGTCGCGGCGAGGGCCTGCAGCTTCTCCCGGTCGCCGTCGCGGACGCCGACGTAGATCGACGGCTCGTAGGCGTCATCGACCGTGGCCTCGGCGCCATCCTCGGTCAACTCCCAGCAGCGAACGCCGTCAGCCTCGACGTCGAAGGTGTAGGGCACGCCAGGGCACCCGGGTTACGCGGTCCCGGGATCGCCGTCGAAGACTGCAGCCTCCAATTCGGCGAGGCGTGCCTCGAACTCGTCGACGTCCTGGAGCTGTGCTTCGAGGTCGTCGAGATCGCCCTCGTGGTGCAACAGCATCGCGACGAGGATGGCTTTCTCCGGATCCGTGGCGTTCTGAAAGCCCGCTGCGTCGGCGAAGTGCTCGGCCTTCTCCAGCAGTTCGTCGAAGTCGCCCTGGTACTGCTGGCGGAGCGCCCGCCGAAACGGCTGCCAGTCCTCCTCGAAACGCCGCAGGTAGTCCCGAAACGTGGGGTTCGTCCGGCCCATTATACCTCCGCGTCGATCAGGCCGGCCTCGTAGGCGGCCTGCTCGGGATCCTCGCCGACGGCGCCGAAGAGTTCGACCCAGTAGGGGATCGTCGTCTGGAACCAGCCCTCGCCCCAGTAGACCTGGGTCTCGTGGCTGTCGCTGGCGTAGTGATAGCCGAACTGCGTGGGCTCGACGTCGATATCTTGGACGGCATACCCCCCGACCTGCCGGGCGAGGGCGTCGTCCTTGACAGTCGAGACGAGAATGGGAATCTCCAGTGCGTTCGCGAGGCCGTCGAGCAGCTGGAGCGCGGCTTCGAGGAAGTACTCGTCTTCGGGCGCGGGAATGTCGTCATCACGATAGAGATCGGCGATCGCCGGCGCGACGACGAAGGCCGTTCGCGAGGGTGCCGTCTGGGTGAGCGTGCGGACCAATCGGTGGTGCTGGTAGGCGGTGAACGCCCGGGCGAGACGGATCGGCTCCAGGAGGCGCTTGCTCGGGGCGGCGTCGTAGAGCCGGTAGCTCGAGGCGTTGTTGCGGGCGTCGAGCCAGTAGGCCAGACCGTCGCGCTCGCGGAGCGCCGCGAGAACGAGCTGGGGGAACGCCGAGGAGTGTCGTCCCTGAACCCGCAGGCGGTTTATGCCGGGGTCGAGAGAGGGGGTCGTGTCCGATAATGAGATACGATTCATCGCAAACCGTCAATATTGGGGACGTTGGAAGTAAAGGGAAGCCAGGACTCCAGTGAAAGTGAAAGTGGGTTTACTACCAGTAGTTCCGAGAGTCAAAATCTGTGCATGAGAAATATTCGGTCGGTATCCGGAGCATATACTGAGACGAATTCTTGGCTAATTGATGCGTGGTTGGTCGAACAAATCGGACGGGACGCAGAAATGGCCCACATTCCCCACTCGATGACGCCTGAATATTATTCGGACTGCGAGGGTCGGATTCGGGGGATACCTCCCGATTTTGTAACTTCATTGTGCCGCTCAGGCGGTAGTTAGGGTGATTGATTCCCCTCCTAATATGATTGGGAACTTTGCCACTGGATGCTCTGATAAGGAAATCTGAATGGGATAGATTTAATCAAGTCCCGTGGATACTCTACAGAACCCGATTGAGGAGCAATCAATGGGGGTACATCGGAATGCGAGAGGCCAGAATAAAGCTCACCGACGCGGAACTACGAGAGCTC
>CAZEDI010000122.1:0-6277 GCA_964510865.1 uncultured Halobacteriales archaeon | reverse complement strand
AGAGACGCAAATCGCTAACTACGCGTACTCATATAACGTCTATTTCATGCACACTGGTACTGAAAATAGGTCGTGCACAAATTCTGACTTTCGGAATTACTGGATGGGTGGCGAGTTTCACTTCCGGTGTGGACGGCTGACGCTTAAGCGATCCACCCGCTAAGGCGCATTCCCGTGGACGACGTCGTCGAGTGGCTTGCAGAACGAGGTTCGCCTGATCAGCTGTGCCATCGCCATCTGGCGTCCGCACAGGAGGCAGCGTACGACACGCTTGCCGTGCACGAGCGCATCGATCGAGCTCTCGACGCTCGGGGGATCGATGACCTCTATGCTCACCAGGTCGAGGCGATCGAGGGACTTCGTGGGAACGAGAACGTCGTCGTCCCGACGCCGACAGCGTCAGGAAAGAGCCTCGTGTATACGATTCCCGCCCTCGAGCGCGCTCTCGAGCGGGGGGCTCGTACACTCTATGTCGCCCCGATGCGCGCGCTCATCAACGACCAGGAGGAGGAACTCGACTCGTTCGTTAGCGATCTCGGATTCGGCCCTCGCATCGAGGTTGCCCAGTATACCGGCCAGCAGAGCCAGCACGAAAAGCGCGCTATCCGCGACGCAAAACCGCACGTCCTCCTCACGACGCCGGACATGCTCCACTACGGGATCCTCCCGCATGCCCACCGGCTCTGGGAGTGGTTCTTCCAGTCGCTCGATCTCGTCGCGATCGACGAAGTTCACGAGTATCGCGGTGTCTTCGGAAGTCACGTCTCGCTCGTGCTCCGTCGACTCGCACGCCTCTGTGAGCGCTTCGACAGCGATCCACAGTACGTCTGCTGTTCGGCGACGATCGGAAACCCCGTCGAGCACGCAAGTACGGTGACGGGGAAGCCTGCGGACTCGTTCCATCTCGTCGATACGGACGCGAGCGCGACCGGCCCGCGCCACTGGCTATTCTGGAATCCTCCGCGGAAACGTGCTGCGAGCACGGACGGAGGCACGGTCGTGACAACCGACGCAGATCGACCTACGGGTGGCGAGCGCCGCTCGCCACACCCCGAGACACTGCGGATATTCTGTGACCTCGTGCAGCGAGGCCACCAGACGCTCGTGTTCACAGGCTCGCGACAGACAGCAGAGCGATACGCCACCCGATCGAACGAGCGGCTCCGGGAACGTGGCGAGCATGACCTGGCCGAGTCTGTCGCCGCCTATCAGGCCGCACTCAGCACTGATCGGCGTGAGGACATCGAATCCCAGCTTCGCTCTGGCGACCTCCGTGGTGTCTGGAGCACGAATGCGCTCGAACTCGGTATCGACGTCGGGAGCCTCGATGCCGTCCTGCTCGATGGGTATCCGGGAACTCGCATGGAAAGCCACCAGCGTGCCGGACGCGCTGGCAGAGGGACCGATCCCAGCCTCGTTGCGCTCATCGCTGGCCGTGACCAACTCGATCAGTACCTGATGGCGAATCCGGAGGATTTCTTCGAGAAGCCACCCGAAAAAGCGGTCGTCAACCCGGAAAACGCGGAATTGCTCCCGGATCACGTCCGGTGTGCGGCGCGAGAGAACTGGTTACACGCCGGGGACGACGAGTTCTTCGGCGAGACGTTTCCCGATGTGGTCGGTGAACTCACGGAAGCGGGTGACCTCGAGCGTCGGTATGCCCGTCCTGGCATTCGATGGACATACGACGGCACGGAAAGCCCCCACCAATCGCTCTCGCTCCGCGCTATCGACGACCGCGAGGTCCGGCTCGTCGATGTTGGGAGGGACGAGCAGATCGCAACCCTGTCGTTCGGTGATGCACTCCGCGACGCCCATCCCGACGCGATCTATTATCATCAAGGTCGCACCTACGAAGTCCGTGCCCTCGACCTCGAGAGGGGGAGAGCCCTTCTTCGGGAAACCAGCTCCGACCACTATACGACCGCGTTGCGAGAAAAGCGGATCACCGTCGAACGTGATCTCGAGTCGACCCAACTTGACGCACATCCCGACCTCGCGGTCCACCTCGCTGACGTGCGGGTGCGCGAGCGAATCGATGGCTACGTTCGATACGAGGGACCAGCCGACGACGGGACGCGTGTCGAGTTCGACCAGCCCCTCCCCGAGACGTCTCTCCAGACCCGCGCTCTGTATATCGCGATCCCTTCCACGATTGAATCCGATCTCATGCGGTCGAGTGACTCGGAGGAGGACTACGCGGGCGCCCTCCACGCAGCTGAACATGGTGCTATCTCCCTGTTCCCGCTTGAATTGCTCTGTGACCGACGTGACATTGGTGGACTTTCAACCCCATTCCACCCCCACACGGGACGGGCGACGATCTTTATCCACGACGGGCATCCAGGTGGTGTCGGGCTCGCTCGAGGCGGATACGAGGCGATCGATTCCCTGCTCACCCGGACGAAGGACATGATCGCAACCTGCCCATGCGACGAGGGGTGTCCGGCGTGTGTGCAATCTCCGCACTGCGGAAACGCCAATGCGCCGCTCTCGAAAGACCTCGCTGTGGCCCTCCTCGCCCATCTTACTGATGAGGCTCTATGACTGTCTCCAGGATTCTTCCGCTACTGAATAGGAACGAGCGGACTCAGTGGCTTTCCCCTGTCCCTGCGTAGCGGAGATCATCCACTGGTGGATACCGCCGTTCCTTCGACGACTTTCACTTTCACCGCGCTTGGCCGATCTACTTTATCGTGGTACTCCAGTCCTGGTGTAGAGGGTGTCTCCCCGCCCTCGCGGATACGAGCGAGTCACACGCTCAACGTCCACTTTCACTCCCTAACTATGTCCAGCACACGTGGGTCACGGGCAATCCTTGGTCGGTGCCCCGACTGTCGGACGACGATCGAACGCATCGACGCGCTCATCGAATACGAGCGTGGGAACGGTGACACGGCGATCTGGGCCGAGTGTCCGTCATGCCGAGACGTCGTTCATCCCGATACATGACGTCCGTCCTCACGCGGCTACGACGATCGTCGTCCGCAGTGATTCTCGAGTGTCATCAGTGCGGTACGACACTCACGGATGACGGCCAGCCGTGTCCGGCATGCGGGTGCGAGACGGTCGCTCGGTATGAAATCCCCGAGTGAGCGTCGGCTTCCGTGTTCCGTCGGTGATCCACGCGTTTTACCTCCTCGAGCCGCTGACTCCTGATATACTCTCGTTATGAGCGACGATCCTGGATCGAGTGTGTCGCAGGCACCTCCTGACGACGAGCCTGAGCTGTGGCGCTCTCTCTTCGGTTATACCGAGCCTTACGCGAACCAGGCGGACGCGATCACGTCGGCTATTGAGGCGGGCGAACGTGGAGGCTTCCTCGCGATGGAAGGCCCCTGTGGGACGGGGAAGACCATGGCGGCACTCACCGCTGGCGCCACGCTCGTCCGATCGAGTGACCGGTACGACCGGATCGTCGTCATAACCCCGGTCAAGCAACAGCTCGAGCAGTTCGTCACGGATCTCCGGCGGATCAACTCGGGACTCGAACAGCCGTTCTCGGGAATCGCGCTCGTCGGCAAGGCCGACCTCTGTCCGTACGAGCGCGAAGGCGTCTTCCCGTCCTCAGTTGGCGTTCACGATCGGTGTGAGGATCTCCGGGACACGACCGCGAATCTCGTCGCCTTCGAGGACGAATCGAGGCGACACACGGAGACACCCCTTGCTCAGTCCACTGCTCCTGCTGCGATCGGGGCTGTCCGCGATGGCACGGAACAGTGGTGGGATCCTGAGCGCGCGAGTGATCTCGTGAGGGACGCCCGGTCCAATACCTCGCTTGAAACTGCCGGCGCACAGTCTCCCTACCCCCGGGAGCAACCGAGCGTTCCGGACCAGATGGCAGACGCGAGTGAAGGCGACTTGTACTGCCCGTTCGAGGCAGACTGGTATGCCCGAAACAAGGGCTCGCCGATCGACTTCGAGGCGGGTCGCGAGCACGTCGTCACGAGCGACGAATTGCTCCCAGAGACCGTCCAACGGGGGACCTGCCCCCACCGTGCAATGGGCGTTCTCCTCGAGGAAGCGGACGTCGTCATCGGGAATTATAACCACGTCTTCGACCCCGCAACGAGAGGGCTCACCGCTGCGATCCTCGACGATCGGACGTTCCTGGTCGTCGACGAAGCCCACCGGCTCGAAGAGCGCGTCCGTGGGCTCCTCAGCGACTCGATTGGCCGACAATCCCTCCAGCAGGTGCGCAACGAGTGCGAACTCGTCCACCGCCATAGCCGCCAGAGCCCGACCCACGAGCGCGAGGTCGAACGATTGCTCGGTGAACACGACGTCTCGATCGAAGACGTCGAACGGGCACATGCGTTCTACGAGGACGTCCTCGAGTGGCTGGAGGCGCGCGTCGAGGGCTACCTGAATGACGAGTTCGACGTCGGCCGCTTCGGCGTGGACGATCTCCCCGAGCGCGACCTCGAGATACCCCTCCGTGACCCGGAAACTGCCGAGCCGGACGAGTTGTCGCAGTGGGCAGAGCGCCACGGCTATACCGGAGACCTCTGGCGACGGCTCGGGCGAATCGGGCTCGCGGTCGAGGAGGCAGTCGAGTCACTCGAACCAGCGCGCGACCCTATCGCGACCGCCGTCGGTGTTCTGGCCGAAGCGTGGTGGGTGCGTGATCATACGACGTACTTTCGAGAGCTGTCGCTTGCATACTCACCGACCGAGGCCCGCCATGCTGGCGAACCGTGGGAGCGGCGATATACCCCATCGCTGTCGATGTACAACTGTATGCCAACCGGGGCACTGAGCGATGTATTCGACGAGATGGGTGGCGGTATGCTGATGAGTGCCACCCTGGAACCGCTGGACGTCTTCCGCCAGGTCACGGGACTGGACCAGCTTGCGTCCGAACACGATTCCCGCCCGGTCCTGACCCGGACATACGACCTTCGGTTCCCGCCTGAGAACCGGGCGAGCTGGCTGGTGGACGCGCCGCCGTTCACAGCTCGAAACCGCGGTGCTCCCGAGGTCGATAACGAGAACCCGGTCCGGGAGGAGTACGCTCACGCGCTCAGACAACTCGCCCGGAGCGATGGAAACGTGATGCTCTGTCTTCCCAACTACCGCGAGGCAACGTGGGCGGCGGCACGACTGCGACAGGCCGTCGAAAAGGACGTCCTGTTGGACGAATCCACGTCCACGGACGTCACCGACGACCTCAAGGACGACTTCTTCGCGGGTGATCCGAAGGTCCTCGTCACGAGTACGCGAGGGACACTCACCGAGGGCGTAGATTACGAGGGAGAAAAGCTCCAGACCTGTGCCGTCATCGGCGTCCCACTCGTGGATACCCGAACACCGCGGAACCGCGCCGTTCGTCACGCCTACGAGCATGCTTTCGGCGCTGAGCACGCCTATGACTACGCGCTTACCATCTCCGCCGTTCGCCGAGCCCGGCAGGCAATCGGACGCGTCATCCGTGGTCCCGCGGAGCAAGGCGTCAGGGTACTCGTCGACGAGCGCTATACAGACGACGCTCGATTCAACTCGGTTCACGAATTCCTCTCACCGGACGAGCGAGAGGAGTTCGTACAGATGACGCCCGATTTCCTGTCTGCGCAGTTCGACCGGTTCTGGTCGGAGTGAACGGGTTTCGACGAACAGCAAACAGTTCACGTCGACGATGGGGACGACTCCTCGCGCCACCGGGACAGGAGCGGCTGCCGATTTTCGATCAAGAAGCCGACAGCGAGTGCGGCGAGAACCGCCCCGGGCGTCAGTTGGAAGAGTGTGTATGCCTCGAAGAGCTGGTGGACGGCCCACCCGAAAGCGAACGCGAAGACGGCGACGTCGACGGTTCGGAACCGAGCGAGCCCGTCGATGAGACTCCCAACCGTCAGGATGAGGTACCCAATGCCGCCAATGATCCCTGCCCTGAGCAGAATGGTGAGGTACGAGTTGTGCGGTGTCGGTCCCCGATTCTCGGGAGAGAGGTATGGTGCGATCAGCTCACCGGTGCTGACGATCCCTTCGCCGAGTAGCGTCGGGACGGCGAGGAACGCCTCGACGCCGGCAGTCCAGAGTTCAAACCGCCTGCCAGTATCGACGCGGAGGAGCGATTCGGCCATTGCCAGCAGGAAGAGGACGAGTGCAACCAGCGCGACGCCAGTCGCGATCGGAAGGGCTCTCCGTCCCCCGAGTGCGGCTCCGAGATACACACAGAGAGCGAGTGCCGCGGCGAGAAGGCACGCCCGACTCCCCGAGAAGATGAGACCGAGTGCACAGATAAGCGCAACCATGGCAGAGATGATCGTGAGGGCGAGCG
>CAZEDI010000121.1:0-6304 GCA_964510865.1 uncultured Halobacteriales archaeon | reverse complement strand
TTCTACCTGGGATTCACGTACAGCGAACGGCTCGCCAACCGCCACACTGACGATTGAGTGGCCTGAGTGCTACTCCGGCTTGCTCCCGGTCACCGTTACCGGTCGCTCGGTATTGAGGAGGACGGACTGTGTCACGCTGCCGAAGAGAACCTTGCCGGTCGGCGAGCGCTTGCGTCCGCCCAGGACGATCAGGTCGACGTCCGAATCGTCGGCGCGATCGACGATTTCATCGGCCGTGTTGCCACTCCCTTCGAGGAGTTTGACCGAGACACCCGCCTCCTCGAGGTGTTCCCTGGCCCGTTTGACTGACGCGACACGTCCCACGGAATCGAACCGCTCAAGTTCGTCAGGAAGTTGCGATCCCTCCCCGTGAAATACGAACATCAGGACCGCCTCGACCGACTCGGCGGCGTCCGGGAGGCCGGCGACGAATTTCGCCTGTTCGAGGGCACGCCGTTCGCTGGTATCGACCGGGATCAATACGCGATACATGTGGACACGTACTCGCTCCGGGGTCAAAAGTCTCTGCCAAATCGCCCCAGGGCCTGTCAGACTCGTTCCGGATGCCAGAGCAGCCTTGAATCCCCCTCCCGTCAGGTGTCATAGCAGGCATCAGCGCCGTGGTCGTCCTGCCAGGTGAACGCGAACAGGCGTCGGGCTGGAAGCGGTCGCAAGGACCGTCCGTCCCGGCTCTCGCCCGTCAGTGGGTCCCACATGGTGTCGTCTCCCCGGAATGTACCACCATCCGTGGTTCGAACGCGAACCCGGGATGTTCGTATGCAGTCAAGCCCTCCGACGTGGTTGGCCCCGAACTGCGGGTCGTCGATGCTGGGAATCGCATCGGGTTCGAGTTCGGTCCGAACGGCCATGCCCATCGGTAGCGTCCGCAGCACCGAATGTACATCCCTCCCGATTCAGTCCCACCACCGCGACCGACGGAATTCGTAGGTTCGTTCCTCCTGGAGTTCGTAGGGCATCTCACCCTCGTCGAACAGTGCGAGTGCGAGGTTCGCGCCGACGTGCCAGGCCAGCGCGTCCGTGTCCAGGTCCCTCGTCGCGATGTGATACTGGTCGTCGTAGGTGTACACCCCGGTCTGGACGCAGCTCCCGGAGGCGATCTCGCAGTGCCAGTCGGCATCCGGTGCGTCGATCTGGATCACGACGTCCGCACGGACCGTCTCCTCGACCACGGTGAAGTTCCGGGAGCTATCCAGGTCGGGATGCGTTTCGAGATACGCGAGCGCGCCCGAAACTTGGTCCATTACCGCGGCCGAAACGGAACCGTCGGTCACCACCTCGACACCGACGTCCCGACGCTGGGGTGACAGCGGCATCGATTCCTGCATGTAGTACTGTGGCTCGTCGTCGTGAGTGAGGCCGAGCGTGTGGCCGAGTTCGTGAATGACCACCGCGATAGTCCCGTCGTACGTTCGCCCGGATTCCACGCGGACCTCGACCTGTTCGGGGGCGTCGTCCTCGACGAAATCGGCACACCCGATCTTCACCTCATCGATCTCCGATCCACAGTTCGTCAGTGACTCCACGAATTCGAGGTGGACGTCCGCATCATCGGTCGAACTGATCCGTTCGTACGCAACCGGATAGCCGACCGAGTCGTTCCACGTGCGCTCCCAGAATCGCAGGGACCGATTCACTTCGGCGGACATGTCACGGATGTCGTCCGACTCGTAGGTGACTGCAACGGTGAGGGTCACGGTGTCGTACGGACTCCCGTAGACCCGTGACAGTGGTTCCGGATCAGGATGGGTCCCCAGTTCTCCGGCACCGTCCATCGCGGCCGTGATATTCACGTCGGAACCATCGTCTGCGACTTCGGTTACGGGGTTGGCGGCGCCGACGCCCGCGAGAAGCACCACGCCGACGAACCCGACGATCCCGACGAGACACCACTGACGAAGGGTCCTCATTCGCCGATCAGTTCCTGGAACTCCGATGGGGGTAACGGGGAGAGCCCACGAGCAGTTTCGGCACGTTCCTGCGCCGTCTTGCGGGACTCGTCGGCCCGAGCGTGTTCGTCGGCGATGGCGTCCTCGGCCGCCGTCGACAGCGCTGCCGAGGCTTCAGTCATCGTCCCGGCGTACTCCACCGCGTCGGCCACGGCAGGCTCTGCGGACACCGCGTCGTTCTCCTGAACCGCCTGTCGGCATTCCTCGAAGGCCGCCGCACTGGCACTGTAGATGCCCCACGCTCGTTCGGCCCGCGAATGGACGGTGATGAAGTCCCCGTCGTCCCACGCGGAGACGGCGTTGCTGTATCGCTCGTCTGCATCGAGGGAGAGCGAATACCCGTAGACGTACTTCTCGAAGACGAGCGATGTCTCGGTCCGAGCAAGTTCCTCCTCGAGTTCCTCGATGCGGTCGCGCGCAGACTCCAGTTGTGCCTGGACGTCCTCGGAGTCCTGACCGTTCCCGGACCCATCATCATCGGACGAAGAATCGTCGCCCGAAATCCCGTCAAGACAGCCCGCCGAGCCGAGCAGTGCGAGCCCTCCCAGCGAACGAATTACTCGGCGTCGAGTTGCCATTACCTAGCCGAAAGGTGTTGATTCATATTAATGCACGTTCTGTAACTTCGTCTGCAAGTCACGAATCCGTCTGTGATGTCCCGTTTTACCCCGAGACCGGATTCCGTCACCGTGCCGGGGGCGAGACTGACCGGGAGGGGTTCCGAACCGACGTTCCGGCCACTCTCCGCCGAACGGGCCACTGGATTCGTGGGAGCACGTCACGACGAGATGGCAGGCATGCTCGGGTGAACCATCAGGTTTCGCGGTTGATGGACCGGAACGTTTCCAGAATCTGGTCGAGATCGTCGACTTCCTCGCGTACGATCGGAGCAAGCTCCTCCGCCCGCTCGATAAGCCGGCGATATTCCTCGTTTTCTTCCAGTTCCACGACCGGGTTGTTGTCCTGCAGGATGTCCACCTTCGAGACCACCGAGAGGAATTCGTCGAGATGGTCGGAATCCCCCCGCTTCGTTTCGATGTGCTGCTCGAGACAGTCGACGAGCGCATCGCCGCGAACGGGTTTGCAGAGGTAATCGTCGAAATCCATCTCCAGGATGTTCAGTTCCGGATCGACCGCCGTCAACATGACGACCGCACAGTCGTGGCCCCGGTCCCTGAGTTGGGCGAGTACCTCGTCCCCGTGGAGATCGGGCATCCGCCGGTCGAGCAGGACTGCATCGACGTCATCGTCGAGCTTCGAGAGGGCCTCCTCTCCGCCATAGGCCACACGGGTATCGTACTCCGACTGGATTCTCAGCGCGAAGGTATCGGCGACCTCTTCCTCGTCGTCGACGACGAGCACGAGCGGGGGATCGACTCTTGCGGGCACCGTATTCGTTGGTTACACATACGACCATAAGAAGTCTGTCTTGCCTGACACGGTATACCAGAACCACCGGACAAGTCGACCGGTGTGCTGACCTAGGCATCGACCAACACGACCGGCTCCTCATCGAGGAACACCTTCCGGACACGAAGCGTCTCACCTGCGGGACGCCATGTCGCTCCGCGAGATTCGACTGACTTTCGTGCTGTTGCAGCCGCAGCACGAAGCCGGCCTTCGTTCTCGATGGCCGCCATCGTTTCGACCACCTCCGACGGCGATTCGCCATCGAGGATTCGGGTCACAGCACTCCGGTTAGCAGCGCCATCGATGGCCTCGAGTGGGGTAATCGGCCCGTAGCGAACGATGGCCCGGTTCGTCCCCGCATCGTTGCGGAGGGATATTTCCTGTAGCCCGATCCGTGCACCGGTTGCGTCGTATTCGTAGCTGGCGTGTGACGGATAGGGGTTGCTCGCGACCTCGTCGATGGTATTCGCCGCCCCGTTGGCATCCGGTGGAGGGTCCGAGGGGAGCGACGTAACGACGACGAACAGTCCAGCGGCGACGAGGGCGACACCGATCCAGACGTACCAGGCGTCGACAGGTGCTTCGAGATCCATTCGTGGAGTTTGCCTCCGGCATGCTTTCTAAACGTTCGCAACCGTCCGCTGCTACAGTGGTGGACCCGGTCACCGATCGCCGACGTCCCGACTGACCGTGGGGAGGACGGAAAGTGGACGAGAGTACTATCGCTCCCGTGAGTCGGAGATTACATCGTCCTAATGCGGGCAGGCTGTGTCCTGATACCGCCGAATACACCCGAACGACAGCCGACCGACAGCCGCCGGGAGCGCGGACCGATCCGAGGACCTCAGCAGGCGACCTCCTCCTCGTCGACGACGCCAGTTTCGGGATAGGTCGGCGAACACTCGGGATTCACTTCACCCCGGTCTCCCACGCCAACACCCGGTGGCACCACGACCAGGACGACAGACCGTCCCTCGAAGGAAATCGGATCGACCCTGCCCACCCGGTGTTCCCTGCCGTCGATTTGCAGGGTTACTGGCTGGGACTCCCGAACGTACGTGAGCGACGTCGGCTGGTCGGGGGAACCCATATTCGCGGTCACCTCGAAGCGGGCGTACTCCCCGCCGACGTCGATGTCCCACGCGTTTACGGTCGCGAACCACATCCCCGGCAGCGGCAGGAGGGGTATTCCGGCTGGCACCCTCGCTGCCCTGGTGTGTCGACTGTCCAGCTCCTGATCGAACTCCTCGACGTTACCGCCCACCCATTCTTCCATTTCCGCGAGCTTCTCCGCACCGAGTTGCGAGACGTTTTCCCCGACGTCGGCGAGTCGGGCCTCGATCACCTCCGAAGAGACGTTCTCGAGCCCCGACTGGATGTTCTGGTCGAGTCGTTCGGCCATGGCGGCGCCCCCGATATCCACCTTGAGGTTGGCCCCGCGCTGGAGTCCGGGGACGACTGCCGATCTAATCGTCCTGTGCCACTCCTCGTCCGTAATGCTTCCGTGGTTCTGGGCGACCCACTCCTCGGGCATGTGCGCTGCTGGTCCCCCCAGCTCCGCGATGATACGGTCCAGAATACCCTCGGTCATGTTGCCCTTCCCGACCGCCTCGGCCGTCCTGGCGAGACCGTGCGATTCCCGATAGTCGACGAGCGAGTGATTGATGGCGACTTCCATCCTGTCACGTGTCTCGAGGATCCGTTCCGTTGGGTCTTCGTCCTCGCCTTCAGCGTCGGCGAGAAAGTCCAGCGTGCGTGTGCAGTCCCCGTACTCGTACTCCGACTTCGTCGGATCGAAGGGGGCCTCATCGGGTGCCTCCTCGTCCGCGTCCTCGAACGCACTGCCGAGTTCCCTTGCCTTGTCTTCGACCGTCTCCTCGTCATCGCCGAACAGGATACTCGTGGCAGCGTCGACGATTTTGCGTGCGATGTCCTCCAGCGACTCGACTTCCTTCAACACGGCTCTGCCACCATTGATGAACAACTCGGTTGGATCCTCCTGGATGGTCTTGGCGGCCCCGAGCGTCGCAAGCACCATCTTGTCGCCACTCCCTCGCAAGTGACCCAGGAACCCCTTCGGGCTATGTATCGCACACTTCGCAACCTCCGGGTCGTATAGCTGCATGACGATCTGGTTCGCTGCCTCCCGCTCGTAATCCCGTAACCCTGCCTCGATGTTTTCGCGGAGGTTCGCGACGTCATCTTCGAATCGAACGTCGCTGTCTCCCCAGGTGTCTGCGAGATACTCGTCGGAATTATTCGCCTCCTGTGCGAGGTCAGCAGCCAGCAGCACGTCACTGGCCATCTTGAAGGAAAGTTCCGCCTCCGGTTCGGACTCGAGCAGGGGCAACGCCTCGGCGACTTCTTGCCAGAGACCATCGATAACGTCTTGGTACGGTAATTCGACGTAGTTGCGGTTTCGCATCGCGAGCGGCGTGAATCTGTCCACCTCGTCATCGATCGCCGTCACGTCGTCTTTCGTCAGGTTCGTCGGTTCGAGGTAGGTCGGTGAACCGGACACCTCGTAGGTTACCGGTTCCGTCGGGGACGGTGATGGGATGTCGGTATCGGCAGGCTCCGGATCGTCGGTTCCACGCTGCAGAAAGTCCATCGCGTCGAGTCCATCCGGTAACGCGTCGTCGATCTTCTCGTCCAACTTGGCGACGGCGTCCGAGTGAATCGAGCCGATCCACTCGATTTGCTTCTCCAGGAGGGAGAAGTACGTGTATCGGGCCTCGAGAACGAGCTTTTCCCCGACGTCCACGTAGGCCGTGTCACCACCCAATGATTCCAGCCGGGTGTAGTTCTCCTTCGCGCTGGCGACCTGATCCATCAATCCCTCGAAGGGGCTCTCTTCACCGGTTTCGAGGAGGGAACCTCGTTCGAACGTGTGATTTATCGCTGCCATCTCCTCACGGATGTGGCTG
>CAZEDI010000120.1:0-6435 GCA_964510865.1 uncultured Halobacteriales archaeon | reverse complement strand
TCGGTTCCCGGATCGTCCTCGAGGACGACGAACTCGCGGACGGCCTCGTCTCGGTTCATGTTCACACACTACGCACTCCGGGGACATGAATCTGCTCACCGGCCGGGCGCCGGCGTTCGGCGGCAGCCAGTCGTTGCGTCACGAGGACGGCGACGAGTGGGGCCGGCACCCCGCAGCTGCGTAACCGTGGCTCCCCTACCATAGGCGTGAGGTCGCTCCCGACACTTAAACGCGGAGTTTCGCGCTAGGTGGCGTTCGTCGTTGACGTAGGTGCGCGTGGCGCCCACTCGCCGCCGCGTGTCTATTGCGTACCTGGGGGCTGCGCGGTGGTACTACCGACGAGCCGAAACTGACGCTCGGTCCAAACGGTCGCGCCCCGTCGATGAGGGACCAGCGCGGGCGCGCTTGCCGCACGGGGATTGATGTCGTTCCGGTTATCCTATGTATTCTGAGTACTATCATTTTCAAATACAGTATTTAAAATTGAAAATACCTGTGTACAGCGGTCACAGAGAGCCCCCCACGACCAGGTGCAGAACGCCGAGCTACAGCCAGCTGTCGTTGTGAACTCGGATCACGTTGGGCTCGACGCAATTCTAATCAGCGGCCGCCAGTACTAGCTGTACAGCGTTGTCGACGTTCAAACGAACTAATTCCGCGACTGTTTTCGACGACAACGATTGCGTTGAACCAGCCGGTTCTGCGGGGAGTACACGGTAACACGACGTCTCAGACGCCGTACTACCCAGGGCTCAAAGCGGCACGCTATCGGTACGGGCTCCGGTCTCGATACCAAACCCACAGATATCGGAGTACTGTCAAACGATACTTTGACAGACGCAAGTCTAAACAGGTGAGTTTAGAAGTTTGTTTGGTAATGCGATAGTATTCGGATCAGGGCGCTGTCTAGATATGAGAAACCGACAGACGGCAAGACGGTGAACCAGCCACAATGGCGGTGGAATCAGTGTCTGATTGGTGAGACGAACCGCCGGCCGGCCACGAGCGACTGGTCTGCGCCGAGCTCACGACACACCTCAGCCGAGTCCCAACACGTCGCCGTGAATAGAACGGACAGAGACGGTCTGTACCGTCCTTCTTTGCCCGAACCGCGTAACTAGACAGTGCCGTGAATGGCATTCTGCATCCAGTATGAATAGTCGATTAGAGGGACTAACGACAAATACATCTAGAATTAATATAGTATTAAAAGTTGATATATGTCCAGGTGGTGCTGGATACCTAGCTTCATCGTGGGATCGGGTGTCGCCTATTAAACACCGCACGGCGTCATCGGTTCTTGCCTCACTTACCATCAGCCATTTCCGCTGTTCAAACCTAACGATTAATGAATCGTTATTTTCACGGAGAGTTAGAGGTAGTATTAAGAGGGTATGTATCGATGAAGACGTACGAATGACGCCCCAGCTTGCACACCTATCGACAGTATCCGATCAGTCGCTGGAGACTCGTGTCCCGCTTGCGATCACGGAACAGGTTGCAGCCAAGAAAGGCGTCGATCCACTCGACCTGCCACCGCTACATACGGCCATTGATCCTGACGCGCTCGCAGCCCTGGTGAACCATCGCGATGCTGCGGCTGAGCTGGACGTACAGTTCTCGTACGCCGGATATCTGGTCTCCGTCACCGGCGATGGCGCTGTCTCTGTCCGCGAGTAACTCACTACTCAGCCCACGAGCAATCGAGCTCCGCGCGGAGGCAAACGTCTGGCCCACGTTACATCGTGTTCGACCCCGTCTTAGAAGGCACCGAACCGCCCTCAGCTATGTCGGGGAGGCCATCTCCGCCCCGGTAACGTCAGTGTGTTCCTCGGCGCGGTGGGCCTCGAGCTTGCACTGGCCACGCTGTGTCTGGACGTAGTGACGTCCTCCTCGCCGGTTACGGCGAGGCTGCCCCTGCATGGGGAGTACCAGTCAGTCGTCGCTGGCAGAGCGTCATCTGCGCTGGAACGCTCGTCTCACGGTGAATCGGTCGCTCCCACCGCTAGAGGACGATCGTCTTTGCCCGAACGAAGTCCTCGATCGTCACGTGAAGTCCCTCTCTTCCGATCCCGGAATCCCCGTTGCCACCGAACGGGAAGTCGCCGAGACCGTGCGACGGTGCGCCGTTGATACGGACGCCGCCGGCGTCGATCCCCTCCGCGACGCGGAAAGCGCGGTCGTAGTCGTTCGTAAAGACGGCCCCGTCCAGAGCGAGCTCCGTCTCGTTCACGAGCTCGAGCGCGTCGTCCTCGTTCGAGAACGTCGTGACAGGAACGACGGGGCCGAACTGCTCTTCGTGTACGATCCGTGCGGCGCCCGGGACTCCCGAGAGGAGCGTGGGTTCGTACGTGAACACACCCGGTTTCGTCTCCTCGTACGTGCCGCCACGGACCAGGTTCGCTCCGCGGTCGAGCGCATCGTCGACGAGCTCCTGGACTCTCGTTGCCTGGGATTCCGAGATGACGGGGCCGAGGTCGGTGTCCTCGTCGAAGAGGTCCCCGGTCTCCCACTCGTCGAGTTCCGCATCGAGTCGCTCGACGAGCTCATCGTGGACCGCCTCGTGGACGACTGCTCTGGAAACCGCCGAACAGCGCTGCCCGGCGTATTTCACGGCCCCCGCCACGATACACTCAGAGGTGGCGGTCAGATCTACGTCGGGGAAGACGACGGCCGGGGCGTTCCCGCCGAGTTCCATGTGGAGCGTCACCATCCCCGAAGCATCGGCGACGTGCTTCCCGGCGCCGGTCGACCCAGTGAGGGCGATGGCGTCGACGCGATCATCGCCGGCGAGCGTATCGCCGATCGTCGACGATCGTCCAGGAACGAAGTTGAACGCGCCGCCCGGCAGGCCAGCGTCAGCGACGATCTCCGCGAGGATCGCGGCGCTGATCGGCGTCTCGGTCGCGGGTTTCAGTATGACGGCGTTCCCACCCGCGAGAGCGGGAGCAACCTGCAGTGCTGTCGTCGCGAGGGGGTAGTTGTACGGCGTCACACAGAGGACCGTGCCGATCGGTTCGTGCTTGACGATCGCCTGCCAGCCTTCGTGTCCGTCGGTGGTCCCCTCGCGGAACTCCCCTTTCAGGCTCCGGATCTCTTCCCTGGCACGACGGAACCGTTCGGCGGCGCTGTCGACTTCGCCGCGGGCCGACGAGATCGGTTTGCCCGCTTCACGGACGATCACTTCGGCGAGTTCCCCTTTCCGCGATTCGATACCCTCGGCGATGGTTTCTAACCACTCGCATCGCTGCGGAATCGTCGTCTCCCACAGTGTCGGGGTGACTCGCTCTGCCGCTACGAGAGCGTCCTTCGCTTTCGGTACGTCCGCGCCTTCGATCTCGGTGAAGGTACCTCCCTCCGCGAGATCCGTGACGGGGATCACGTCCGTGCCGTTCGTCCATTCGCCGGCGACGTACGCGCATCTCCGCCGTTCGTTTGTTGCGTGGTTCATCCGCTACTCGACATAACGAGCAGGTCTTATAAAAAACTTGTACCAGCTCAAACCGGCACCGTCCCGTGGATCGGTGAGCCGTTCGCGGGCTCGCGGCGCGAAAATTGAAACAGGCGGGTCCCTACAGGAGACCGACAAACTCGGGTAGCCACAGGGTCAGACCCGGGAGCACCACCACTAGCAGCAGGATCAGTAAGAGAGGAATGTAAAACGGCACCATGCTCTGCATGATGCGTTCGAGCTCCACGTCGGTAACCTTCTCTAGAATGAACAGGATGATCCCGAACGGTGGCGTGAGGAGTCCGATCATGAGGGTGAGGATCATCACGACGCCGAAGTGGATCGGATCGATATTGGCGGCCTCGATTACGGGGAGGAAGACAGGCGTGAGGATCGTGATCGCCGCGATCGTCTCCATCATGAGCCCGACGATAAGTAGCACTACGGTGATCAGCAGGAGCAACGCCGTTGGATCGCTCGTCACTCCGATTACTGCCTCGGCGAGCGCATCGGGTAACTGGGCACGGCGGATAAGGAAGCCGTACAGCGTCGCCGACGCGACGATGAAGGTCAGCGCGGCCGTCGTGACGGCACCCTCGTAGGCCGTCTCGAGGAAGTCCCCGTTTTCGACGCCGCCGTAGAAGACGTACCCGACGAAGAGGGTGTAAAACAACGCTACGGCACCGGCTTCGGTCGCAGTAAACAAGCCTCCGAGCAGCCCTCCAATTATCAGTGCGGGGGTTCCCAGCGCCGGGGCGGCCGCCTTGAAACTCTCCCAGATCTCGGGTAGCGACCACCACGCCCCGCGCTCGTAGCCGTGCGCGTGTGCGTAGTACGTACAGAGCACCAGGAGCGTCCCGCCCATGATGAGGCCAGGCACGATACCGGCGATGAACAGGACGCCGATCGAGACCTGTGCGAGGACGCCGTATATGATAAGAGGGACGCTCGGAGGGATAATCGGTCCAATAATCGAGGACGATCCGGTGACGGCGACGCTGAATCCCTTCTCGTACCCCGCGTCCTGCATGGCCTCGTACTCGATAGCCCCGAGCCCTGCGGCGTCCGCCGCAGCGGTTCCAGTCATCCCCGAAAACATAATGCTTGCGAGGATGTTGACGTGGGCGATGCCGCCGCGGACCGGACCGACCATCTCCTCGGCGAAGTCGAAGATGATGCCGGTGAGGCCGAAGCTGTTCATATAGAGCCCCGTCAGCAGGAACAGCGGGATCGCCAGTAGCACGAACGAGTCTGCCCCTCTGACTAGCGTCTGGGCGACGAGTTCCGGACTGTACGACACCATCGGCGTCAGCATCAGGATGAGGCTCGTCAGTCCGAGGGCGAATGCGACGGGGATTCCCACGAGATAAAGCGCGAGTAGCACGATGATGAACAGCGTGATCAGGACCATGTCCATATTAGATCACCTCGCACGCCCGCCGGACGTCTTCTGTCTTGATGCAGCACGAGCGCATCCGTACCGCGAATCTCGAACAAGCTGTTGACGACTGTGAACTATCGTATCTCATCGTTCGGTCTCCGAGGGTAGGAGGACTTCATCGCCGACGAGGGCGACGACGATATCGCGAAACACGTACACAAGCATCAGGGCTCCACCAGCGATCGCATAGACGTACAGCCACTCGGTGGTGAGCAGCGGGTACGCCGGCAGGGCACCAAACGGTCGACCTGCGGTGAGGTCGTACATCCTGGCGGCACCGATCAGTAAGACGGCGAGAAACCCGGCGACGAGCAGCGATTGCACGACGACGAGTGCTCTCGCGGACCGCGAGGACAGGCGCTTCATCAGGAGATCGACCGCCACGTGTTCGCGGTCACGGCTCGCGATCACCGCCCCGACGAACGTGGTAGCGACCAGAGCTAGACGCGACAGACTCGATGTCCAGGGGAGGTACAGTCCGAATTGGGGCCCGAGTATCCACCGTGCCAGCATCTGTAATCCGACTACAGTGATCATGACTGTGAAGATACCGAGCATGATCGCTGTCAAGAGCTGATTGGCCAGCTTTGCCCCAACTCGGAATCTATCTAACATACTCCAATGCTACGGTTTCCCACTATTAAATATTCCTAACCTCTTCCAGAGAGGGTTCCCACTGGCTTTCGAACATTTCTTCCAGTACGGGTTCGGCGGCCGAGAGCCAGGCTTCCTGGTCCGCTTCGACGATTTCCATGCCCTCTTCTTCGAGCGCGTCGAGCGCTTCGGACTCACTCTGCTCGATGTCTGCGCTCAGTTCCTCGATGGAGTCGGTGAGTGTCTCCTCGACGAGCTGCCGGTCGTCCTCACTCATCGACGACCAAGCGTCTTCGCCAAACGTGAACCAGCCGGTCGAGGCGAGGTGGGACGTCTTCGTGACGTGGCTCTGGACCTCGTAGAGCGAGTTCGAGTGAATCGTCTCGGCCGGGTTTTCCTGCGCGTCGACGACTCCCTGCTGGAGGGAGCTGTACAGTTCGTCGAAAGAGACTGTTGTCGGAGCGGCCCCGAGGTTCTCCCAAATGGTGAGCCAGGGATCTACCTCGGGGACGCGAATGTTCACCCCTTCGATATCATCCGGCGTCGAGAACCCCTGATTTCCGGTCGTGTGCCGGAATCCGCGGTAGACTGGCGGGCCGACGATCCGCTGGTTCGCGTCCGATTTGAGGTTTTCCCGCGCCTCGTCGAGATACTCGCTCGAGTACGCTCGCCGCTGCTGTTCCCAGCTCTCGAAGACAAACGGCGACTCGACCCAGTAGCGGGACGGCGCCTGCTGGAGGACCCATGTGGCCCCGATGAGCGTCCCCTCGATTGCACCGATCGACGTCTGCTCCATGACTTCTCGCTCGCCACCAAATCCTTCGTCTCTCGTGATGTCGACGCGGCCGTCAGTCTCCTCGCGTACCGAGTCGGCCCACTCGATCGCCATCTCGTTGATGGCGTGCCCACTCGCGTAGACACTCCCCAGAAGCAGGGACTGTCCGTCCCC
>CAZEDI010000119.1:0-6483 GCA_964510865.1 uncultured Halobacteriales archaeon | reverse complement strand
TTCCACTCCGTGTCTTTGGTGATGACGTCGTCGTCCGTTCCCTGGATCACGATCTCGTTACGCTCGCGCGTGATCGAGCCGAATGCCCCGTAGGTATTGACCAGATGGAGCGGATCGTATCCGGTATTCATCACCTGGCGTTCGGAGAGCATGTTGCGAACTGGATACGAGGACAATACAACGACGACGATGGTTACGAGGATAACCGCACCCCAGAGAGCCGGTGGCACGGGTGCGGTCGTGGGGACGTCGAGCGGGAGCATCCCGAGGAGGGAGTCCTCGAACGTCGAGAGCGCGAGGACGATCGTGAGGGAGTTGAGCCACGAGAAATTCCCCGTGAGCATCAGCCAGAGCTGGAAGCCGATAGTCACCAAGCCAGCAATCGAGGCGATTGGCTGGGGCGCGAAGTAGAGAAACGGAATGGCGAGCTCGACGGCGTGGTTGGTCACTACGCCAGCTCGGTGGAGGGGTTTCGGGAGATGGTGCGCGTACCACGAAAGGGGATTCGGCATCGGTTGGGTCTCATAGTGATACTCGAGACACGTGAGATCGCGCCAGCAGTCATCGCCACGGAGCTTGATGAGCCCCGCGCCGAACATATTCCGAAAGAGTACCCACCGAAGGAGGAGTATCACGACGAATGGGGTCGCGACCCCCTGAGCACCGAGAAAGATCGCGAGGAACCCTGTTTCGAGAAGCATGGATTCCCAGCCATAGCCATAGAAGGTCTGTCCGGCGTTGACAAAGGACTGATAGAGGCACCAGAGAACGAACCACGAGAGCATCGAAACTGGCGTCCCGAACCACTCGGTGACGCCAACGAGGGCAAGCGCAGAGAGGCCAACTCCCGTCCACGCGGCAAGTCCGATGACTCGGTCGGACGAAAACATATAGAAGAGGCTCGGCCGATCGCGGAACGAACTGTGCTCGATGTATCGGTCGATCGGCAAGAGACCGTCCTCTCCCGCGAGCGGTCTGAACTGACGAGCGGCGACGAGAAATGCAAGCAGGTAGGTTATCGCGAGGCCCTTTCGAAAGAGCAAGCGGACAACCCAGTAATTCCCGGGATCGTAGAACGGAAGGTCGACCACGGCTCTACCGGCCCGTGACGTTGCCCGCGCGATAAACATTCACACTTCTGGTATGCAGAATAGGCCCGTCTCACTACGTGAGCGTATCGACGCTCCGAACAATCGTCCATGAGTTCGACAATTGTCGTGGAAGAATTTATCAATCGTCGACTACAGGGGATGAGTATGAGACAGGTCTGCACCCGATGCGGTGGAACAATCGAACCGAGACAAGGGCTGTGGTACTGCGAAGAATGTGGGCACGCCCACGCACACGGTGCAGACTAAGACTCGAAACTGGTTGGGTTTGTAGTCCTCGTGGAATGAAACACGGGGCTTGACAGGTAATCAGGGTAGAATGGGCCGGCGCGAATTTGAATCGCGGTTACGGCCACCCGAAGGCCGAAGGATACCAAGCTACCCCACCGGCCCGCACTCGTATACACGGCTGGAAGCGCCTTTAACGCTTCCGGACCGGTGTCACGTCCGGCGTTCCGGGGGCCGCATGCCCAGGGCAGCTATCCCGGTGAGGATCGCCGCGATGCCCCCGATCGCAAAGGCAACGTCCCAGCCAGCGACCGTCACGAGCAACCCGACGACTACACCGCCGAACACTCCACCCCACATCTTCCCTGTATAGAGCAGCGCGTAATTCGTCGAGGAGTGCTCGGTCCCATAGTAGTCGCCGATCGCACTCGGGAACAGGGAGTACTGCGCACTCCAGAAGAAGACGGCCACCACCACTGCGGCAACGAATCCAACGCGTTCACCGAGGCGGGCGAGGTAGATCGCAGCGAAGACGCCGACACCAGTGAGCAGGAGGGTGCTGGACATCGCGGCCTCGCGCTCGAACCGGTCGGAAAGCTCGCCGATCACCAGCCGTCCGACGCCGCTGCCGAGCGGGAGTAACGTCGCGGAAATCGTCGCGATCGCCGCACCGAGGTTGTGAAAGGCGGCGTAGGAAACGATCTTCGCCGTGAGCATCAATCCTGCTGCATTCCCCGCTACGAACATGGCGTACATGAGCCAGAATTGCCAGGTACGAACCGTCTCGCGCCACCCGTATTGATATCCCCCGACTGCCCCCCCGTCCGTTGCTGTTGTCACCTCACGACTCGATCCCGACTCGGCCGAGAGCCACCCAGCCGGTGGATCCCGGAGAACGAGCGCGCCGACGAGAATCCCGATCCCGATGAGCAATCCCATGTTCCGGAGGACGTCCGCATACCCGGCTGCCGTCGCATTCGCCCGCACGTATGGAACGAAGAGGGCACTCCCGGCGGCGAATGCCATCGTACCCACCCCGGTCGTGAGTCCCCGCCTGTCGGGGAACCACTTTAGCGCGGTATTGACGCCGACCGTATAGATGATCCCGACACCAAGGGCACCCAGCGAGTAGAGCAGGTACAACTGCCATAGTTCAGTCGCATAGGCGAGCCCCAGGTAGCCACCCCCGGCGAGGACCCCCGCGAGCAGGGTGAGACGTTTGGGTCCCCGGCGATCACGCCACCAGCCGACTGGGACCTGGGAGCCCGCCTGTACGACGACGAAGAGCGTGAAGACGAGTCCGATTGCAGCCGGTGAAATGCCGAGATGCTCGGACAAGGGCCCCTCGATCGAGGACCAGACGTACTGGTAGGGGCTCACGAGTCCCATCATAATCGCAGCTGCAGCGACTTGCCACCACCGCGAGAAGCCCAGGACGTCTCGAGCCCGAGCTGCGAAGTCGATCTCGGTTGCTGGTACCGGCTCCCCTCCGTCTGCCATCGTGGGGACCCACGGTTTCGGGGGGTTAAAACATGGGTATCCGACGGCGGTCAACGGAGATCGGTCGACGCGAAAAGGCGTTAATACTGCTGAAAGCCATCCGTATCGAGGTAATTATGGGCGACGGTGATCGCCTGATCCGCGTGGAGCCGTTCTGACCCGAGGCAAATCCGACGATCTCGTCGCGATTCGAGGAGTGTGGACTCGTTCTCAGTAAAATCACGGTGGTCAGAGAGGACGAACGCCGGATCGTCGGGAAGGTCGCAGTCGATGACGGGTTCGCCATTCTCGTGGAGCTGGAAAATCGGTCCCGTGAGATCGGCGAGAACTGACTCGACCCCGCGGGTCGAGACGTAAATGCCGGGCGTACTTTCGGCCTCCATCGCCCCGATGGCCTTGTCCTTCGTCTCGATCCCCGTCCGGAGGAGTGACCCGACGTTTCGTTCATCCGGTGAGAGGTATCGAAGTTCCGAGCCCTCGAGGCGGAGCGTGAGTTCGTTCTGCAGGACCAGGAATAGCCGGACATCCGTGCGAATACCGTGTGACGTGAGAAAGGCGTCCGCGACGCATCGACAGAGCAGGTCGAGGCGACCGGCCCCCGGAAGATCGTCGAGTGAAATACCCGGATCGGTCGGCGCCTCGTGGCTGAGCACGACAAACTGACGCATATCACTACCAGTCACGTCCTGGGCTTACGTCCGTCGATCGTCGGTGTCTTTCGGCGAGCAGGATACCCTGATACGGAGTGGCTGTCTGCCGATCGAAAGCGGATTACCCCGGCGCCTCCGATCCAGGTGCATGAGTATCGTTGCGGACGCTCAGGGGGTCATTGCCCAGGACCCCGTCTGCGATTCGTGTCTGGGACGTGTCTTCGCCGATCGGAGCTTTGGCCTGACCAACGCCGAACGGGGGAACGCACTCCGTATCGTCCGTGCACTCGAAGATGACGAGCCCTACGATCCCACACCGACTGAGGACTGCTGGGTATGCGAAGGGCGCTGTGGTGAGTTCGACCGCTGGGCCAACTGGGCGGCCAATGAACTCGCCGGCCTCGACTTCGAGACCTACCAGGTAGGGACGCGAGTGTCTCCGTTACTCGAGGAGAACGAGCGGCTCCTTCGGGAGGATGCCGGCCTCGATCCCGATGCAGGCGAGCAGTTCAAATCGGAGTTCAACCGTGAAGTCGGCAAGCGCGTCGGCGAAAAGCTCGGCGTCGATGTCGACTTCGAGCGCCCGGACGTGGTTGCGCTCGTCGATCTCACGACGGAACAGATCGAGATACAAAACAACCCGGCATTCGTCTACGGTCGATACCGAAAACTCGAGCGGGGTATCCCCCAGACCGAGTGGCCGTGTCGGGAATGTCACGGAACGGGAATCGATCGAGGTGTCGAGTGCGAGCACTGTGGGGGGTCCGGGTATCTCTACGAGACGAGCGTCGAGGAGGAGGTGGCCCCTCATGTTTGCGACGCGATGGAGGGATCGGAGTCGACGTTCCATGGCGCAGGTCGCGAGGATGTCGAGGCGGTGATGCAGGGTACAGGACGGCCATTCGTCTTCGAGGTGTCGAACCCCCGCAATCGATTCCCCGACGTCGAGAAGCTGGAGGACACGATACACGAGGCGGCTGACGGCCGTGTCGAGGTCACGGACCTCTCACTCGCGACACACGAGATGGTCGAACGGGTGAAGGAGCTCGACGCGAGCAAGACCTATCGTGCGAACGTCGAGTTCGAGGCGTCCGTTGATGCGGCGACGCTTCAGGCAGCTATCGATGCACTTGACGGTGCGACGATCGAACAGGATACCCCCGAGCGTGTGTCTCACCGGCGTGCTGCGAAGACGCGCACCCGTGCGGTCTACTCGATTACGGCAGAACTCGAGGACCAGCACGCCACGATCGAGGTCCATGGTGAAGGTGGCCTCTACATCAAGGAGTTGCTGCATGGGGACGAGGGCCGAACGGAACCCAGCCTCGCCGGGTTGGTGGACGTCCCTGTCACTGTCACGTCGCTAGACGTGATCGCTGTCGACGCTGCAGAGGGGTCGTTCGCCGACCCCGAGTATCTCCGGGAGCCCGGATCGTGACATCCGCGGACACCTTACCCCGGAGTATTCATCGTTCACTCACCTGGTAGTCCGCGTCCTGCAGGACCGACGCGTCGAGGGTAACGCCCCAGCCGGGTCCGTCCGGGAGTTCGATATATCCGTCTTCGACACGGAGCGCGGGCTCGAACAATCCGTCGGCCCAGTGGTCCTCGATCGAGAATTCGAGATACTCGCCCGCGTTGTCGATCGCACACAGGAGGTGCATAGCGAAGAGCGTGACCATGGAATGGTTGGCAGAGTGCGGAACGCAGGGAAGGCCGACGTCGGCGGCTATGTCTGCGACCCGTTTTGCGCGCACCATTCCCCCGAGGTAACACACGTCCGGCTGGGCGACGTCGACTGCTCCCATCTCGAGCATTCGGCGCCACGCTGCCGGATCGTTGTCCTGCTCACCCCCCGTGACGGGAATGTCGAGCGCATCAGTGACCTGTTTTGTCCACTCGTACTCCCAGTACGGGCACGGTTCCTCGTAGTGGACGACGTTGTTGGGGGCGAGTATCTCATCACCGACCTCTATCGCGCGTTCGGGCGTGTATGCACTGTTCGCATCGACGAACAGGTCGACGTCGTCACCCAGGGCATCTCGGACAGTAGACACCACGGCCGGGGTGCGACCAGGCCACTCGTCTTCGTCATTGCCGACGGAATCACTCCCGCCGATACGGATCTTGAACGCCTCGTAGCCCGCCTCCGCGCGCAGGTCAGCGAGCCGGGCAGCCTCCTCCGCAGGCTCCACGTCTCGCCGCATACTCGAGCCATAGGCCTTCAACGGGCGAGGGGCACCACCGAGTAAGGTACACACCGGGTCGCCCGTGCGCTTTCCGCGGAGGTCCCAGAGCGCTGTATCGAGCCCGGCGAGTGCCCGACAGACGTACGACCAGGGATACTTGTATTCGGCCCCGATCACGTCGTCCACGATCGCGTCACCCTCCCGGGGATCACGATCCAGGGCATGTGGAGCGACCTGGCGGTGGAATACCGTGGCCGCAATGTCTGCGTTATACGGTGAGATCTGGCCGATTCCTTCATCACCCGTGTCGGTCGTGACCTTGACGAAACTCGTCGGGTTGCTCACCCCGCCGTGTTGTTGGAGGGTGAACGTTTCGAGCCGGTGAATCTCCATACGGACGTCCCCAACGCGGGGAGCCTAAGCGTTCGGGGCTCGGCCACGTCTTCCGCGAGTCGTACACCTGGGTAGTAACCGCGCTTGCAGCGGCATTTGGCGAAAACACAATCCCGGGGCGGCGTCGACCTGCTCACGAAATTTTTATATAGACGCGCTATCTTTCTCCTCATGATCACACGATGGCACAAGGACAACTCGGTGGACAGCCGGTATTCATTCTCTCGGAGGATAGTCAGCGAACACAGGGCCGGGACGCCCAGGAATCGAACATCACGGCGGGCAAGGCAGTTGCCGAGTCCGTTCGGACGACGCTCGGCCCGAAAGGGATGGACAAGATGCTCGTCGGTTCATCCGGCGACGTCGTCATCACGAACGACGGGGCGACCATCCTCGACGAGATGGACATCGAGC
>CAZEDI010000118.1:0-6515 GCA_964510865.1 uncultured Halobacteriales archaeon | reverse complement strand
ACAGTTACGCCTCGCCTTGGTACGTCTTCACTATCAAGCACGCCGACATCAGCAATGCCCAGGGGAGTGTCACGGAGGCGATGGCCGATACGGTGGCAACCAACGCGAGCACGTACCTCGGCGTCTGATGAGGGAGTGATTGATCGTGTTATTGTCCCTGTATGGCTCCTCGTCTCGAAAGCCGATGCGACACAGCCAGAAGTCGGAGCGTTGGCTGGATCTCCTCGTATCGCGGCACGCTTCGTATTGGGGGACTACGCCGTTTTGGCGTTACGGGTCGGCACGGACACGATTACACGCCCGGTGAAGGCGGGTGAGTCCGATGCGATCGTGTCGAACGACAGAGTCACGGAATTCGGACACCCTACGAATTCAAGACCAGCGGCTCGTACCAGTCGCGGTTGTCCTCGTACCACGCGATAAATCGCGAGACACCGTCACGGATGTCGACCTGCGGCTCGTAGCCGAGCAGGTCGCGGGCCTTCGAGACATCTGCGTGCGTGTGGCGCGCGTCGGCCTCCTTCGCGTCGTCGTAGATGGGGTCGAGGTCCACGCCGGTCTCATCGATCACGTGATCGGCGAGTTCGTTCACCGTGATGGTGTCCGTCGAGCCGACGTTCAGCACGTCGCCATCGGCCGCGTCGGTGTCGAGCAGGGCGAGGTTCGCCTGGACGATGTCATCGATGTACGTGAAGTCCCGCGTTTGCTCGCCGTCGCCGTAGATCACCGGGGGCTTGCCGGTGAGACACCGCGAGGTGAAGTTCGTGATCGCCATGTTCGGGCGCATTCGCGGGCCGTAGACGGTGAAGTGCCTGAGGCTCACCGTCGACAGGTCGTGGATGTCAGTGTAGACCGTACAGTAGTGCTCGGCGGCGAGCTTCGTAACAGCGTAGGGACTCTTCGGGTAGTTAGGATGCTCCTCGTCGTAGGGCAGGTAATCCGGACGGCCGTAGACGGAGGAAGAGGAGGCGTTGACGAACCGCTCGATGTCGTACTCGACGGCGGCCTCCAGGAGGGTGAGCAGGCCGCCGACGTTGTTCTTCTTGTAAAATTTCGGGTTTTCGACGCTCGTCCGGACACCTGCCCGGGCGGCTTCGTGGTAGACGAACTCGATATCGTGGTCGGCGAAGAGGTCCTCGACGAGGGCCTCGTCGGTGATCGATCCCTCGACGACAGTGACGTCGTCGCCCGCGTCCCGGCAGCGTTCCACGTTTCGCTCCTTGATGCCCAGGTCGTAGTAGGGGTCGAAGTTGTCGAGGATGACGACCTCGTGGCCGCGTTCGAGGAGCGTCTCGGCGAGATGTGAGCCGATGAAGCCCGCGCCCCCCGTGACGAGGATGTTCATGTTACCGAGGGTCGCCGGCGGCGATTTGATACTTGCGGTTCGACAAGTGAGTCGGCTACACCTCCGATCGGTACTCTCTGTCCGTTCGGGGGTTCGATCGCCTGGAGGAACGGCAGAAGTGTCAAGATTCGCCGACAAAATCGAGCATTTCGGTAGCGTCGACTTCGAACTGCGGGAGGTCCTGGAGGTGGTCGTACACCCGCTCGTCGTCGATCCCGGCGTACTCGTGTGCCAATACGTTCCGGAATCCCGCCATCTCGATCATCTCTCGGGCCACTCCCGGAGAGAGGACGTCTTCTTCCGAGAGGATCTGAAACAGGTCTCCGTAGTCCAGCGGTTCACGGTAGCCCTCCGTCGCGACGACGTGAGATGCGACGTCGAGACACGCCTAGATGGCTTTCTCGAAGCGACGCTCGACGACGTCCTGAACGTCGCGATCACTGAGGTACTCCTCCTTCGAAGCATCCTGTTTCTCCCGGAGCCCTCGTACGTTTACCTCGAGTGACCCGAGCTTCGAACGGACGCGTTCAGGGTCGGCCAAACGTCCCCTCCCGTACCCGATCGTCGAGCGCAGCAGCCCACTCCCGTCTGATGGGTTCGAGGTCAAGCTTCCTGCAGAGGAGTTCGCCCTCGAGTGTTGCTGCCTCCTGCGCGTCGCCGTGAACGAGCGTTCCGGTTGCGAGCGCCTCGTACCCGAGCGCTGGTCCGACTGCATCGAGATCGACGAGATCGATCGCGGATATTCCCGTGGCACCCTCAATCGCCGCGAGAAGCTCGAGCTTCAGCTTCGATCGACGATCACTCCCGACCGATGATTCGAACCGGATGGCGACGTCGAGATCACTGAGGGGTCCCGCGTGTCCAGTCCCGTAGGAGCCAAAGAGGAGAGCCAGCGAAACCTCGCCCCGGTCCAGGGCATCCCGGAGTGCGTCGAGGTCTACGTCCGAGGGAGGTTCACGATCTGGGCGTGTGAACCACATGGTGGACAGTACTGATGTCTCGTATAAGGGTGTTTGTGCTGTCACGCCGCGGACTCCCTCGTGGACTGGGCCCGTATGCCGGTCCAAGCACGCGTTTGATGACGCCCACCGGAACCGAGCAACCGCCCTCGGTCTACTCTTGGACCGTCGGTGCCTCGCCGGCGAGGAGTTCCTCCGCCCGGTCCCGATCGTCGGGGTACCCCACGTCGATTCGCCAGCCGTCCATGCGGATCGCGTCGATCGTTCGGCCGGACTGGATCAGCAGGTCGACCGCGTCCGGCAGCTCGTACTCGCCTCGATCGCTCGGCTGGACGAGATGACACGCGTGGAAGATCGCGGGCGTGAACGTGTAGAAGCCGGTCATGACGAGGTTCGACGGCGGGTCGTCGGGTTTCTCGACGACTTCGAGGATCTCGCCGTACTCGTTGGTGTCGCACACGCCGTACCGGGAGGCTTCCTCCATCGGGACTTCTTCGACGAGGAAGGCGGCGTCCGCTCTGGACTCCTGCTGTCTGTTGACGACGTCGGCTAGATTGGCTCTGAAGACGTTGTCGCCGAGCATGAGCACGAAGTCGTCCTCGACGTGTGGTTCTGCCTGGAGGAGGGCGTGGGCCAGGCCGTTCGGGTTGCGCTGGTGGGTGTATGTAATTGGAACATCTTGATATTCATCGCCGTAGCGCTCGATTATTTGCTCCTTCTTGTAGCCGACAACAATCACGAACCCCTCGATTCCGATCTCTACTAGGTTGTCGAAAACGTCCTCGATGAGTGGCTTGCCGTTCACTTCGACTAGGGCCTTCGGTTTGTCCTCAGTCAGAGGTCGCAGGCGGGTTCCCTTCCCGGCTGCGGGGATAACGGCTTGCATTGACCATATGTGGTCGGGGGAGGGTAAAATAAGGCTCGGCTGAACGGTTAGACCACTACCCTTGATTTACCGGTAGCTTTCGATAGCGTCGTCGAGGACGTCAACAACGCGTTCCTGATCAGCGTCGGTCATTGAGTGTGCAACAGGAAGGGTGAGAAGATTCGCCTCGAGTGCGGCTGACGTTGACACATTGCCCTCACGCTTTGCATCGGCGAACGCCTCCGTGTTGTGCAGCGCGTAGGTGCCGATCTGGGTCTCGATTTCCTCTTCGGCCATAGCCTCGATCAGTTCGTCACGAGTGTCGTCGTTACCTGCCTCGACATAGACACAATAACTTTGGTACGTGTGGATGGCTCCCTCGGGTTCCGTCGGCGTATCGACGCCCTCGACATCGGCTAGAAGGTCATCGTATCGATGAGCTAGTTCCCGGCGGCGACCGATGATTTCATCTCGCTTTTCGAGCTGTGCGACACCGACTGCAGCGAGAATATCCGAAAACCGGAAATTCGTGGCATCGGCCCGAACAAATCCGATATCCGTAGTTGGATTCGTTCCGAAGTTCTTGACCTGTCGCATGGTTTCCTCGAGGTCGGGATCGTCGGTTGTGACAACACCCCCCTCGCCGGTCGTGAGAACTTTCCGTGGGTGGAAGCTGAAGACGCTGGCGTCGAACTGGGAGCCCGAAGGTTCGCCGTTGTAGCTCGCACCGGCAGCACAGGCTGCGTCCTCGATAATCGCGAGGTCGTTGTCCTCAGCAATATCCCGAAGCGGATCTGCGTGGAGTGGTTGGCCACCCCAGGAAACCGGGAGGAGTGCCGACGTGTTCTCGGTCACTGCCGCGGCAACCTCGTCGGGATCGATATTGTAGGTATCCCGGTTGACGTCAACGATAACGGGATCAGCGCCAACCCTGACAACGGCATTCGCCGTCGCTGGATGGGTGAAGTCGGGCACGATCACTTCGTCACCATCACCAACGTCCACTGCTTCTAAAGCCATCTCCATACCTGTCGTGCATGACGTCGCAGTGATCGCACACTCGGCATTAACGAACGAGGAGAACGTTTCCTCGAATTCGTGGGAAAAAGGCCCCTGTGTCATGTACCCAGACTCGAGCACCTCGCGGACATTGTCGAGTTCCTCGTCACCGACGACGGGTTCGATAAGTGGGATGCGGTCGGTCATCGGATGTTCCTTACCCTGATCCGAAGAAATACCTGGCCTTTCAGAGTCATTTCTAGCTACATCGGTACTGTCAGCAATGATAACGCGACCGGAACCGCTTACTATCCCGGCATCATGTTCCCCGCCAATGAGCGTCGGATTCGAGGCGTTCGGAGAAGGTGGGGACCTCTCCGGGGCATCCATCGCAGTCTTCGGACTGGGGAAGATGGGACTTCCATTGGCTGCAGTCATAGCTGACTCGGGAGCATCAGTTCGTGGCGTCGATATCGATGAATCGGTGGTCGCCGGAGTCAATCGAGGCGAATCGATGGTTGATGAGCCAGGTCTTGAAGACCTCGTGGCCGAGTACGGGGGTACCGAACTAGAAGCAACGACTGACGGGGTGGCAGCCGCTGCAGCGGCGGATGTGATGATCGTTCTCGTTCCCACGGTTCTAGACGATGAGAACCAGCCCGCGTTAGGGCCTATCCGAGACGTTGCCGAAGACATCTCTGCAGGTGTCGACAGTGGTGATCTGGTGATCATAGAAAGTACCGTACCTCCAGGAACGACGGAGGGACTGTTCCGTGAGGCTGTCGAGCCGGACCACTTACAGGCAGGCGACGACTTCGGCCTCGCTCACTGCCCGGAACGAACGTCTTCGGGGCGTGTTATTCGAGATCTCACGGAGTCCTATCCAAAAATCGTTGGGGGGATTGATCAGGAAAGCACTCGGGCAGCCGCATCACTCTATCGCGTTTTCAATGAGCCAGGCGTGATCGAAGTGAGCAGCGCGACCGCGGCGGAGGCAGTAAAGGTGTCCGAAGGAGTCTATCGGGACGTGAATATTGCGTTGGCAAACGAACTCGCGAAGGCCTGTGAAGAGTGGGGTCTTGACTCGAACGAAGTGTTCGAGGCCGCCAATACACAGCCGTACTGCGAACTCCACGACGCAGGCATCGGGGTCGGTGGCCACTGCATCCCTGTCTACCCGCATTTTGTGACCAATCGGGCCGAAGACACCCCGCTTCTTGAAACAGCGAGGAGCGTGAACGACGACATGCCTGCCCACGCAGTTCGTCTTCTCGAGTCACTCCTTGCTGGTGAAGGCCAAGGCCTAGAGGGGGCTCGAATACTCATACTGGGGCTGACGTACAGACCCGGTGTTCGTGAAATCAGGTACGCACCAGCTCTCGCTGCGATCGATGTGCTACGCGAGGCAGGGGCAACTGTCTTCGCAAATGACCCACTCCTTGATAGCGGTACGATTGAAGATCTCGGCGTCGTACCCGCTTCCGATCCCGTGGCAGTCGATGACCTCGACGGAGTGATTTTGGCGACCGGCCATGTAGCTTACACGGAGTTCGACATGACTGAACTCCGTGATTCGATGCGAACACCTGTTCTCGTTGATGGTAGAGATTTCTTCTCCGACCGAGACATCGAAGGTTTCAGGTATGCAGCTATTGGGGACGGGAGCACTTACGAGTAGTAGTGTTCGATACTCTGTGGACCCTCAGCCCCTTCGACAATGTACATCTGATACCAGATCTCTAAGGCTACGAGGCGCCAGAGGAGTTTATAGTGCGGAACGAGATCGGGAGAGGGCTCACGATGGAGGAGGTCAGTGAGATACGTTGCATCGATAAGACCGTCTCGAACGATGTGGGGGTCAGCAAGGATTGAGCGTGCGTGCTCAAGGAGTTCGTCTCGGACAAACGGATACACAGGCATGGTGAATCCCTGCTTGTCCTTCTCGAAGACAGTCGGAGGAAGAATGTCACGCATTGCCTCTCGAAGTACGGCTTTGCCGACACTCTCCTCGCGCGTGTCGAATTTCGCCGAGAGCGGAAGCGAAAACGCGAGATCGATTACGTCGTTGTCGAGGAACGGCACTCTAGATTCGAGGGAGTGCGCCATACTCATTCGATCCTCGACGAGGAGGAAATCATCGGGCATCTTTACGTCATAGTCCCACCGAAGTGCTTGTTCTCGGAAATCGTCTTCAACGACTGGCGAGCGAACGGCGATCCATTCGCCTGGATCGACCTTGCGAGTGAGCTCATCGCCAAACACACGTTCCTGGAGAACCCGTGGTGCTCCCAAAACATCTGAACTGTTTAGGATAACGTATAGGCGTTCTGGACTATCGAGGTTTCTG
>CAZEDI010000117.1:0-6546 GCA_964510865.1 uncultured Halobacteriales archaeon | reverse complement strand
CAACACAAATCTCGAGCTCGCATTATGGAACGTCGGTGTAGTCTCATACTACGGGGGACAGCTCATGAATCAGATCGCGACCCCAGGCTTCCTCCATTCCTACACCGAGCGGTATCTCGAGCGGGCCCTGTTTGATGATTCCCTCGGAACGCTTGCTCCCAGCGGGGAGTGGGCAGATCTGACGATCGGGTGGGACCGTGACGACTATGCCACAGCGGATCCTGGGTATGTTCCTGCTCCGAGCAGGACGTGGGCTGGTGCGACACGACCTGTCGAGGGGCGTGTTTGGGGTGGCTGTTTCGCAGTCATCGAGTGGCATCTCATGACAGAGCGGTACTTGCCACCTGCTGAGGACCTCGACGGCACTGTCCTCCTCATGGAGACTGCCGAGGATCTCCCAAGCGCAGAGCGTGTTCGGTGGGCCTTACAGTGCATGGGAGAGCGAGGTTTGCTCGAGCGCTTTGACGGGGTGCTGGTTGGTCGACCCGCTACACAGAATTGGCGGGATGAAAAATCAGATGCGGAACGGGAAGCATACCGCGATGCCCAACGGGAGACGATTCGGGCCCAGCTTGCACGCTACAATCCCCAAGCCTCGGTGGTGTTTGACCTAGATGTCGGACATACGAATCCGACTGCCCCGATTCCGATTGGTGGGATGGTCGCAATTGATCCGGACGCGGAGACAATCACATTCAGATAGCGTCACCTAGCTCCGATTCCAGGGTGCCCACTCCGGGTCAATGATGCGCTCTTCTCGTTCGATACTATCGATCGTCGAAACGTCTTCGGAATCCAGTGAAAGGTCTGTAGCCATCGCGTTTTCCCGGATGTGTTCACCTGATGCTTTCGGGACAGCAGCGACGTTTTCCTTTTCGAGCAACCAAGCTAGCGTCACTTGGGCAGGCGTTGCGTCATGTCGGCTTGCCACCGCCTGAATCGCGGGATCGTCGAAGGGCCGGCCCCGCCCAATAGGACAGTACGCGACGAGCCAATGATCGTGCTCGCGTGCGTATTCGTGAAGTCGTTTTTGTTGGAGATACGGGTGCATCTCAACCTGATGTGCGGCGATTGGCGCGTCGAGCACATCTCTCGCCTCGTCGAGTAATGACGGGGTGAAGTTCGAGAGACCAACATGCCTGATCATCCCGCTATCGACGAGCTCATCGAAGGCCGCGAGCGTTTCCTCCGCATCGTACGTGTGGGTTGGCCAATGGACATACAGTAGATCGATCGTGTCCACGGCAAGACGTTCGAGGCTCTCCTCGGTTGTTTCGATGACGTCCTCGTACCCAAGATGTGCTGTTTCGACTTTGGTTGCGATGAAAACGTCTTCACGGGCAACATCGGCAGCGTCGATTCCTCGGCCGACATACGTCTCTGTTCCGTAGCTCTGTGCAGTGTCAATGTGTCGATACCCGACATCGAGAGCTGTCTGAACGGCGTCCACACGCCCTTCGTGATCGTCCGGACTGAATGTACCAAGCCCCAGCCGGGGAAGGTCGATCGGCATGCTCATATCGGGTCGTGGGAGGGATTTGAGACTGCCGGTCGCGGCGATCGAAACATCCACGGTGACTCCACTGAAGGGTAGCACTATGCCAGAACTCGTCAGCGAAGACGTACAACGGTTCATCACTCTCGTTGGCCCGGAGCCAGACAGGATCCAGCGCGAGATGCAGGACCACGCGGCGGATGAGTCATTCCCCATTATCGGACCGGAGGTGGGTGGCCTCCTTCGCCTGATCGCACGACTGGTCGACGCTCAGCGAGTTTTCGAATTCGGATCCGGCTTCGGGTACTCGGGTTCGTGGTTTGCCGGGGCGCTCCCGACGGACGGCGAATTAGTGATGACCGAAATCGACGAGGGTGAAGTCGATCTCGGCCGTGAGTTCTTCGAGCGTGCAGACTATCCCCCGGGATACGTCTTCGAACACGGTGATGCCTTGGACGTCGTCGAACGCTATGATGGCCCGTTCGATGTCGCGCTGATCGATCATCAGAAACATCGATACGTCGAGGGGTTCGAGGCAGCGAAGCGTCGACTCGCTCCCGGCGGAGCGGTGATCGCGGACAATATGATGCGTGGTCCTCTCGACTTCGAGGACGTCCTCGCCGGACTTGAGGACGAATATGATGGCAATGATGAGTCGACGTTGGGTGTGATACACTACCTTGGCCATGTCCGAGATGACCCGGACTTCGAGACGACTGTAATACCGATGGGGAGTGGAATCGCACTTAGCGTTAATACCGCATAACTGCGGAGTCCGCTTTCAATAGGAGAGTGGTTCGAGAGCTGTGTATACCTTCTCCGGAAGAATCCGCGTGTATTGATACATTCACGCGCTCGGGATTCCTCCCCGAATAAGGTCTCTTCGAATTATTTTACACTGGTATTCACGGCTTCGATGGGACGACACGCCGATATTATTCTCCGTATTTACCCACAGTCCTAGCGCGTCGGATCCTTCCTCCGGGCATACGCCCTCGAATACTATGAGTGATGCCCCATCAGTTTTTGACTTCAGTACTCCTGCGAGACATATATCCCACAGAGGGCACAGGTATCGATCCGGTTAGTACCTCCACCCTCACGGAGCCACCAACCCGTACATGAATCCGGCCACGACGTAGACGAACTCCGTTCGTTCCACGTGATCCGCCAAAACGTCTGGGCATATCATCCTGCTATCGCCGTATCGTGATACTGTTCGGTGAGGATGTCCTGGTATGCTGCAGCTCAGGCCGAAGCTGCATCCCTGCGGATAGGGTGGCGATCATCGACAACTGGCTCCCGAATGGGTAGATCCATCACAGGGTAGACGACGGGACAGAACGCGAAAAATCTACCCGCGGAAATGGGGGATGATAGTCTCCTCGTAATGGCGCAACGTCTCCTCGAAATCACCGACTGGGATGAGAACTAAGTTGTCCACACCTGCCTCGATCCACGCGTGAATGTCCTCAATCGCGTCGTGGGGGTCGCCGGAGATCGTGATCGCGTCGACCGCTTCGTCCGGAATCCGGTCTGCGGCATCGAGGAGTTGGGCTTCCTGTTCCTCATCAAATGCCATTTCCCACATGATCGGCGTTTTTTCGGCGACATCCTCATACCCCATAGCTGCGAGCAATGGGGGGCGAAGGGCCAGGCTCGTCCGATTACGCTCGATGGCGGCTTCTCGGGCCTCCGCGCTGTCCGCAGAAACCGTCGTCGGGACCATGACGGCACGATCAATCTCCGTCGGATCCCTACCGCGATCCTCCGCAACCTCAAGCACTCGCTGGAGATCTGCTTCGTATACGTCGGGTGCATGGATCCAGGGAAACCAGCCGTCAGCCACAGCACCAGTGAATCCACGCATACTCGGGCCATAGCCGCCGACCCAGATGGGCGGGCGGGGGGTTTGTGTTGGTTTGAGGCCCATATGGCCGTCCTTGAGGCCGAAGAACTCGCCGTCGAATGAAAAGCGTTCCTCGGGTGTCGACGACCAGAGGCCGTCGATTACTTTGACCGCTTCGCTAAAGCGTGTGAACGGGTCGTCCCAGTCGATATCCGTGATCGTTGCGAAATTGAAGGCCTCACCAGCCCCAATTCCGAGGCCGGCCCGACCGTCCGTCATTCGATCGAGTGTCGCGATAGCGTGAGCAAGTTCGGTCGGGTGGCGCCGCACCGAGTCAGTGACACCGGGCATCAGGTCGATCCCTGAGGTGCGCTGGGCAATTGCACCGAGTACGGTGAATGCTTCCCATGGAGGTTCGGTGAGGAACTCGTCCGATCCTGTTGGGTGGAATAGGTGATCGGGGACAGTAAGGAGATCGAAGCCAGCGGTTTCGGCTCGGACTGCCTGCTCGATCGTTCCTGCTACGTCGCCGTAGGTCACAACTTGACAGCCGAAGGTGAGCTCAGTTGAATCGAGTTTGGTCATCATCCGAGCCTCGGTCCAACGGGATGAAATATCTGACCGTTCCACCTGGTCCCATCCGTCTTCTCTGAATCGACCGGTTTTAAGCCAGCGACTCCCCTGTCCTCGGGTAGAATGAGCTTCCTGGACGATACCTACCTCCTCGAGTCCGATTCCGCCGAGGCTCTTTACGACGATATCACTGACCTGCCGATTCTCGATCCGCATAACCACGCTGACGTTGCAGAAATCATCGAGAACGATGGATGGAACGACGTGTGGGAGGTCGAGGCGGAGACTGACCATTATGTGTGGGCAGCGATGCGCAAACGTGGCGTGTCCGAGGAACTAATCACAGGTGACGCTTCGAACCGGGAGAAGTGGAACGCGCTCGCAGAAATCTTCCCCGAAATCGCAGGTAATCCGACCTACGAGTGGGTCCATCTCGATCTCCGGCGTCGTTTTGGCATTGAACACGAAATCTCAGAGGCGACAGCCGACGATATCTGGGAGGAGACCATGGAGCAACTCCCACAACCGGAGATGCGTCCACAACCACTGCTCCGTGAGATGGGGGTCGAGGTGCTCTGTAGCACCGATGATCCAACCGACACTCTCAACTATCACGACCGCGCGGCTGACGAACTCGATGGAGTCGAGCTTCTTCCGACGTGGCGTGGAGATCGAGCAGTGAAGATTGATACACCGGGGTGGCTCGACTTCGTCGAAGAGCTAGCCGATGCAACAGGCGTAGAGACAGAGACGTTCGATGGATTCCTAGGGGCGATTGAAGCAAGCCACGATTACTTCGACGAACGGGGATGTCGAGCTACGGACATCGGGACCGGGACGACACCAGTTTCACGCGCCGTGAGTGACGACCGCGCCCGAACGATCTACGCAAAACGACGGAGCGGTCGTGCTCTTAGCGAGCGTGAAGTTTCGGACTACAAGGCATATCTCCTGGAGTACGTCGGTATCCTCAACGCCGAAAAAGGGTGGGTAACCCAACTCCATATGGGGCCGGTACGCCATTACCGGGATCACCTCTATGAGACGATAGGAGCCGCTGCAGGCGGAACCGTTTCCAACCAAGATGTCGATATCGGTGCCGATCTCGAGTACTTCCTCAACCGCTTCGATAACGAGATGGAGATCGTTCTGTACTGTCTCGACCCGACACACTATCCAACGATCGCGACATTGGCGCGGGCATTCCCGAATGTCAGTGTTGGGCCGGCGTGGTGGTTCAATGATAGCCCGCTCGGGATGGAGCACCAGCTCGAGTATGTAGGCACGGTCGATCTGCTGGCGAACCACGCGGGGATGGTATCAGATTCTCGGAAGTTACTGTCCTATGGCTCGCGTTTCGAGATGTTCCGACGCTCACTCGCTAACGTCCTCGGTACTTTGGTCGAACGGGGACAGGTGTCGATGGACGTCGCGAGTGATCTTGCAATCCACGTTGCCTATGATCGACCGAAAGAGCTGTACGGATTCTAGAGGGTCTCGACGTCGCTCCCCGCGTCACGAATTGCCCGCCAGACCCGCTCCTCGGTGAGAGGCATATCAATATGACGGATCCCGAGTGGGGTGAGAGCGTCGACTGTCGCGTTGACGATCGCAGGTGGGGCGGCGATCGTGCCCGCTTCGCCAATTCCCTTCACGCCGAGGTCGTTCCGAGGACTCGGTGTGACGGTCGCGTCCGTCTCCAGATCCGGAATATCCGCTGCCCGGGGGAAGGCATATCGAATGAGTTCATCCGTCAGGAGTCGTCCGTCATCGCCGAAGATCGCTCCTTCATAGCGCGCCTGTCCGATTCCTTGTGCAACGCCACCCTGAACCTGTCCCTCGACGAGTGTCGGGTTTACTCGTTCGCCACAGTCATCGACAGCGAGGTATCGCTCTATCTCGACCACGCCGGTGTCAGGGTCGACGGCAACGACCGCGACATGTGTCCCGAAGGTGTATGCTGTCCCGTCAGGTTCGTAAAACGTGGTTGCTTCCAGTCCAGGGTCCATGCCGTCGGGGACACCCCACCCATATGCCGTGTCCGCGATATCCTCGAATGTCACTTCTTCCCCACCAGCTGAGAACACCCCTGTCGCGTAGTCCACATCTTCGATTGGGACATCGAGTTCGTGTGCGGCGATTTGCGTCGCTTTTTCGAGGACCTGTTGTGCGCTCTCAGCAATGGCATTTCCTCCCGTGATCGTACTCCTGCTACCGAAAGTCCCGGTTCCGTGTGGGACGGCATCCGTGTCGCCCTCTTCGATCTCGATGTGTTCCATGGGAAGATCGAGTTCGTCCGCCACGATCTGCGCGTATGTCGTGCCGTGGCCCTGACCATGTGAATGTGTCCCAGCATATACTGACACGCTGCCGTCGGGGTGGACACGAACGAGACCACTCTCGTAGCCCCCACCAGTCGATTCAGTGTAACAGGCGACACCGACACCGACGTAGTGCCCATTCGCGTCCTGCTCCATCGTCCGGAGGTCCTCGTAATCGATCGCCGTGATAGCCTTGTCAATTGCAGCCTCGTAGTCTCCACTGTCGTATTCAGCACCGACTGCCGTTTCGTACGGGAACGCTTCGGGATCGATCAGGTTCGTTCGCCGCATAGTGACGGGATCGAGAC
>CAZEDI010000116.1:0-6551 GCA_964510865.1 uncultured Halobacteriales archaeon | reverse complement strand
GACCACCCGGCGAAGAGCGCTTTTGGCCATGCTCGGTCTCGCAGGGTTGTCCGGCTGTGGAGCGCTCGACATTTCGGATACTCCCGCACAGGATTCGACCGGTAGGCCAACGAGGGATCAAACGCTGACAGGTACTCCGGACCCCACTGATTCCTCAACGAGGAATACATCCCATCAATCCCCCGATATTATCGTGTACGACCGACAGGGAGAGTATCACATTGTCGATGGGGAACAGGTCACCTCGAGTCAGTCAAGCGATCTCGGTCACGTCATCAACGAGGCTCAGGCGATGATCTCGGAGGGGTCCATTCTGATTGCAGCCGATGGCCAGTCACGGACGGAGATCGTCCATTCAGACAGCATAGTGATCGGTGGTATCGAGGGGCGAACGACGCTGACCCCTACAGAGGACATCGATCGTTCGTTCGACATGTATCATACTCCGAACGGCCCCGACGGGAGTCGATTCGAGTCATTCCAAATCGACTTGGAAGACCGGGGTCGGACGGCTATTCGTTCAGCAGGGTTCTCCGACATTGCGTTCGATAGGGTTCGGATTCACAATACTGTGAAACACGGTCTCACCCTTAGTGAGGGTCGGACGGCTGAGGTGAGGAACTGCCGGTTCAGGGAGATCGGTGACGATGCGATCCGGATCGATAACACCTCGGACGTGACCATCGACAACTGTATCGGAACCGAGACCGCGTATGGAATCCATGCCCGTGATTCGTCAAACGTGGTTGTTCGGGGCTATCGGTCGCAGGACGCCCAATGGAATGGTGTGGCCATCTATGATTATACGGAAAATTGGAAGGTAATCGGCTGCAGGGCAGTCGATGACGGCCACACTCCGTTCGCGGCTTCTCCAGCCCTGAACGGATCGTTCATCGGCTGTGTCGCGGAAGGGACGACGGCCGAGCGTGAAGGTGGGTTCGAGATTGAGTACAAGGCTGGCCACGACTCCGATAATCGAGAAGAACCCGTCGAGGGGTGCTCGGTGGTTTCGTGCACCGCTATCGAGTGCAATTTAGGATTCTATGCCCGGGAAGACACGAGTAAGGACGTCACGAATACCCAGGTGATTAGGCCGAGATTCATCGACTGTACGGCCATCGACTGTGAGACCGGGTTGTTCGTAGACGAGAACGTGGTAGAAGCGATTATCCGTGACTTCACCCCCGTCGCGTGCGCCACCGATATCGTCGATCACGGTACCCGAACGGTTATCGATGGTCGAAGCGAAAACGAAGGCGATCCCGCTGTCGAGGGACAGTGGAATGGACACGGAAGGACCGCGGCGGATTTCGGTGTCACGATCAGGGATACGACAACTGAGACCCGCTACAAGGCCACCAAAACGGGAACGTGGGAGCATATCAGCTAATCGCCGGTCGTGATATTCAGGTAGATTCGCTTCGACCGCTTATTCCGTTTGAAAATCGACGTCGACGATCGATTTGCGCAGTTTTCAGAGAGATCGAGATTCTGGTCTCCGTTTCCCGGCCAATGAATGGGATCAAGGCGAAGATGATCACGCAGTGGCACGGTTTGACGACTCAGCGTAGACGCGAACTAGGGCTGGAACGTCAATTAGTTCCAGATCGTAGCGACGCCAGCATCTCGGATGGCGCCATCTGAAGTAATCACTGCCTCGGTCTCCCGAGCATAGTGGCTGGCCACGATGAGTCCATCGTGAATATTGTACTCGTCAACTACTTCTGCGTACTCGGATAGCTCCTCCTCACCAACCGGGGCCAATGATATTGGACCGTTCGCAAGAAGCGCCTGCCGTGCCTTCTCGGGGGACCCGACCAGCTGGACGCCTCGGACGTCCTTGTCCCTGGAAACGGAGTAGATGACCTCTGCTAGTGCCGTACTTGGGGCTTGGATAATGCTCTCACCGGTCTCTGCTTCGGCGAACACTTGGTCGGCGCGATCCGGGAGACTATCGACAAGATACACGAGGAGCGCGACCGCGTCGGCCGTGTACGTCGCCACGTCAGGCTTCCTCGTAGTTTCGATTACGGCGGTCATGAAGACGTTTGCCCAGCTCTTCGGCGACCTCCTCCCGCTTCTCGTTCGATGTGTCTTCGGGCACGAGTAAACCGCGAGCGCCGGTTCGCGTGCGCTTTTTCACGACGATCCCCTCGTCCGTGTCGATCCAGACGACCTCGTCACCGGGGTCAAGGTCGTACTTCTCACGAATTTCCTTCGGGATCGTTGCCTGCCCCTTCTCAGTCACGCGGGTGCTCTCGCTCATGGTCGGTAATACGGCCCGTAATACCAAAGTCTTGCGGGTGGTTCGACGTTTAGAGATCTCACCCCCGGTATTGTCGTGGACACTGTATGCTTATTTTCTTCCCCACGCTAGCGAAGCCACGATTACGGACTGCAGCCATAACTATGAGTAACAAACCCGATCGGCTGGAAGGGAAACGGTATTACGACAGGGAGAATGACGAATCGTTCACTGTTCTCACAAGTCGACATGGCGCAAGCGGCTTGGTCGAAACGCAGTACGACGACGGGGTGTCGTGGGATGAAATGGCTCTCCCGGACGACGTTTCCGAGGAAGGCGCGGAACGGTTCGGAGTGGAGGTAGAAGGACTGGATTCAGAGCGATACGTCCCGCTTGGTCCTGGTCCCACGATTCGACGCTCACAGGAATTGTGCGACGGAGATCACGACTGGTTCCCACTACCGTCTCATCTGGGGTGGGACGATCCAGAGGTGTGGTACTCGGAGATTGACTCGGCGGCGGACGATCTGGGAGTAGCATACTGTCGGCCGGTCGATCTCTACAATCTAGTTGCCCGCTGCAAGCGGTGTGGGTTGAGTGCCGAATCGATTATTTCCTTCACCGGCGACGGCGTGCCCGGTGTCTGCATGGAGTGTGGGATCGACCTTGTTCCGAAAGAGACATCGAGAGTATGGTTGAGGGACGTCTCATACTGCTCCGACTGTGCCACACGCTCCGTGACGAGGAAGCCACATGCGCAGAGTGTGGTCGAACCCTACCAAAATACACTGACGATGGGGAATTGTCTTTCCGATTCGTTGAGCCAGACACCTTTACCCAAAAACACGATGATTTCGACGCCGACTTCAGCGAGGGTCCAACGTCAATCTGCATGAACTGCTGGAGGGACAGTATTCACGACCCAGGTCCGTGAATCATTTTGATGGTTCGGCCCGAGTCTTGGAAGTGTAGCGGGATTTGTCGCTCACTATGAGTCATCCAATCACGAAAAACCCCTACGATGGGGAGATGAGCGTGTTGATCCGTCAGGATGGATGTGAAGACCTAGCCCACGAAATAATTTCAGATATGAAATGAAGATCCAAAACAACTCTAGCCAGTCCAGTATGGGATACAGCTACCCGAACATCTGGCGCATCATCGGATGCATGTCCATGAGCTGTTCCTCCGCGATCTCCTCATAGATCTTGTAGGTAATGCTCACGGTCAGCAGGAGGCCCGTGCCCGAGACGCCACCGATCGTCCCTAGCATGTTGGCCATCACGGCGAGCAGACCGACGAGTGCCCCACCGATCACCGTGACGGCGGGGATGTAGCGCTCCATGACCTTCTCGATCACCCCGCCGTTCTGACGGAAGCCGGGGATCTGCATTCCCGAGTTGTGGATCTGTCTGGCTGTCGCGTCCGGACCCATGTCGGTGGTCTCGACCCAGAAGATCGCGAAGATCGCCCCACCGATGACCATGAACGTGAGATCGACGCCGATCCGGAGCATAATCTGCCATGGCTCCACGTTACCTATCGGGTTGGCAACGAACCACATCCAGTCCTCCGGCCGCCGAATGGGGTTGGTATAATACATGATCCCGCTGATCGGCTGCCCGTTCGCATTATACTGGGCGAACCACGCGGGGAGCGATCCGAACTGGGATTCGAGGATGCGGCCAAAGAACTGCAGGTTCGCCTGCAGCGCACGCACGAGGATCATTGGCAGGACGCTTGCGTAGATGAGCTTCACCGGGAAGCGACCGCGGGCGCCCTTGACTCTGGCATGACTCAGCGGGATCTCAACGCGAACCGACTCCGCATAGACAACGATACCGAAGATGAGCAACGTCGTGAAGACCGCGAGGATCTGCCCTTGTCCGAAAAAGACCTCCTCGAATCCGCCCGCGAATGGGGCGGAGATCCCGGCCTGTCCAGTGAGAATACTGATCCAGGTCGGAATGAGCCCCAGCGTGGAGCCCTCGCCGACGCCCCACGAAAACAACCCGCCGACGAGACTCTGGCTGACACCGGCAATGATGAACAGCCCGACACCGGAGCCGACGCCCCACTTCGAGACGATCTCGTCGAGGAAGAGGATGAGGACGCCACCGACGAAGACCTGGCCGAAGATGAGCCACTGACTGCCGGCTGGGCCGAAGCTCATTCCTCCGATTGAGACGGCGCTCGCCGGGAGGAAGCCACCTGACGGCCCTCCCGAGAACACCATGGGGGCGCCCGTTAGCACCACCATTACGACGACCAGCACTTTCTGGAGCCCTTGATAGAGTACCTGGTCCCTGGGTTCGTTTGTATCGAGCCCGAGCAGGTCTGCGCCACCGAGCAGCTGTAGCACGATGCTCGCGGTGACGATCGGTCCGATGCCGAGATGCAATATCGACCCCGATGCCCCGGCAAGTATCGATCTGAACTGTCCGAAGACGTCGCCAGTCCGTTCTTCGACGCCTGACCCTGGATAGTTCGATTGCGTATACTGCTGGAGGACCTGGAGCTGCTGGTCACTTAGCGACGGGAAGGTGATGACGTAACCGGAGCCGTCCTGCGTTTCTGCGACCTGTGGATCGGGACCAACGACGCCTGCGAATTCACTCTGGATCTGGCCCTGTGGGGCGTCCGACTGGATCGTCACCACGACTTGGCTGCTCCCCAGACCGAACAACGCCACGTTCGTCAGGAAGAAGTAGACGAGCAATACCCCGGCGGTCCACCCTAGCTTTCGCTTGAAGGGAACGTGGCCCTCCGGACGGGCCACCGATGGCATCCGCGTCAGTACCGGTTCGGCGGTCCGCTTCCACCCCATCGGTCAGTCCCCGTCTGTTTCGTCCTCGGTGCGGACGGCTTCGCCGCCCGCGGCTTCGATCCCTTCGATTGCCCCCTCGGTGAACGCATCGGCGACGACATCGAGCTGATTTCGAACCTGTCCCGTGCCGAGCACCTTCACGATCGTGTCGTCCGCGTCGACGAGCTCGCGCGCATCGATCCGGTAGCCGCTTTCGGTTTCCTCGGCGAAGCCGTCGTCGACAAGGAGCGGGGCATCTTCGTCGAGTTTCCGAAGATCCACCTCAGTGACGTCGTCCTGCACCTCGCTCGGCCGCGTAAAGCCGTGCTTGCCAAGCGGGGGCGTGTTATGCATCTCGTGCTTCTTGCTACCGGCCTTGCCGCGTCCGCCGCGGTTACCGGCACCACGACGGTTCTTCTGCGTGCCGCCGCCATGTGTGCGCGTGCCGCGCTGGCGCTTCTTCTTGTTCGTCATCGTTATCGCATTGCCGTGAGGAGGGTGTCTATCTCCTCAGTGGAGTGTTTGCCGATCTCGCCGCCCGTCGCGACCGGTTGCGTTAGCCCGCTATGGCCGCCTCGGGGCGGGTGTAGCCGCAATACCGGCGAGATTCCCTGTTCGGCGAGGGTCGTCTCGTCCGCGACCAGTGCCGACGCGAGGTCAGCAACAGTGTTGTAGTCAGTGTTCGCTTCGACCCACGCGTCGTCGACATCATCGCCCGCATCTGATTCGGCGCGTGTCAGGAGCAGTGTCTCGACCGTCTCCGCGGTCGGCTCGCCATAGGCGACGACGTCGTTTACCTTCGCGAGCATACCCCGATAGCTGTCGGTCTCGGGAACGAACGTACAGTGGTTCACCCGGCCGAGGTTCAGCATCTCGAGGGTATCCCTGACATCGGGCGCGAGGTTGACTTCGCCGCGGATCTGAACGACCGCACGCATCACTGTCTCACCTCTTCACGGAGCGAGCGTGCGCCGCGTGCCTGTGAGGCATTCTGTAGGGCGTTGTAGGTTGCTTTTGCGAGGTTCATCGTCGTCCGGGTCTTGCCGTGACTCTTCGTCCACGCGTCCTCGACACCCGCCAGCTCGAGGATAGCCGTAACGGTATCCGCGCCCGCCAACCCGAGACCGCTCGGTGCCGGGATGAGCTCGACCTCGACGGAACCGGCCTTGCCCGTCGTGCGCCGGGACAGGGAGTGGGGCTCGTCGGAACGATCCTCCCACGAGCCGGAGCCCCGGTCGACTTTGATCATGTTGAGCTTCGCAATCTCGATGGCCTTCTGAATAGCCGCACCGACCTGGTCTTCGCGACCTTCGGCGTAGCCCACGTAGCCGTTCCTGTTGCCGATAACGACACAGCAGCGGAACTTCACGCGTCGTCCCGAGTCGGTCATTCGCTGGACCATGTTGATGTCCAGCACCTCGTCGTCGAGGTTCGGGAGGAGTTGATCGACGATCTCGGGCTCCTTCAGCGGGAGCCCCGAGTTGAGTGCGTCGTCCATCG
>CAZEDI010000115.1:0-6728 GCA_964510865.1 uncultured Halobacteriales archaeon | reverse complement strand
CAGCCGGGGTATTTCGACGACCTCGGGAACGTCGTCGGAGACCGCCCGCAGCCGTTTCATGTAGTCCAGAAACTGCCGGTAGAGATGCATGTCGTCCTTGAGGGTTTTCGGGGCGAGCGGTTCCTCCCGGTCGAGTGATTCCTCGCGCCGCCATCGCTTGTAGTCCTCAGCGTCGCAGGGTGTGAGTTCGTTGAGGTCCTCCAGCTCCAACTCCTCAACGAGATACTCGCGCAGGTACTCCAGCTTCGTTTCGTGCTGAGCGAGTGTTCCCGGTGCAACCGACTCCGATTTCTTTTCCAGGAAGCGCTCGATCCCCTTGGGCGGTGTCATCGGTTCGAGACCGTTACCACGAATCCCCCGAAGGATCTCTGGGGAAATTTCGTCCGCAAGATCGTCGAGAACCTGATCGACGACTGCATCGGATACTCGATCTGATAGAAGATCGATGGATTCGGCGAGTTCCTCGCCGGCACTCCCGTCTAATTCGGCCATCGCCACTCACTCCTGGATGGTTCTGGCGACCCCCATTGGGGGTGGTCCAGCGTGCGCGCGAGCGATTCAGTTTCGACGGTCACGTTCGATCATCGCACCGGACGTGGTGCGAACGAGCTCTTGATCATCTTATCTAACTGGAGGTTCATAAATTCATTTACAATCTCGTTACCCGTCACTGGCTTGTGATGCTACATAGTGACCGTCAAATTCCTTACAGGGTGGTCTCCGGTACCTGGTCTACAACGTCGTTGTCGATAGTACCATGAATCCGGGATCTTCTGAACCGCGAACTGGATCAAATCCCGTATTACCCCGAGAGAACACCGTATCCCCCGATAATTTGACTTTGAGAGACAAAACCATGCAGTGGACTTGCGCGTACAATGGAATACGCATCAGATGGTATTTCAGAGATGTATCCCAGGTGGTAAGAGAGCAGATGAGGGTCGGACCGTACAGCTCCCAACCCCGGTTCCCTGACTCGATCCTGCCGTCACGATCCTGAACGCGGTGGCGCGCTGGCCCCGGCTGCCCCCGGGAGCAGAGCACCCTGGCGCTGCCCCTGCCAGCCTCCCGGACGGGCAAGGGCCTGGCAAGGGCCGAGCAAGGCCCCGGCAAGGCTCCAGCAAGGGGTCCTTGCCAGGGGAACTCAGGAGCCTGAAACCGCCCCCGTCATCTGCTCCACATGTATCTTTACGTATCAGGAACTCCCTCTGGTTTCACTATGCTAAGCAGACTGAAACGAGTCATCGGATCGAAAACCAGCGAGGCGGAAGACGAACAGGAGTCGGCTGATCCCCAGATCATCGGGCATCGTGTCTCCTACCGGTCGTTCGTCGACGACAATGGCTGGGCGACCCTCGCGTTCTGGAGGACGAGTGAAATAGGACCATGGAGAGATCTTCCCGTCACTCGCGAGGAGGTGCGAACGAGGATGGGTCCCAAGTGGCCACCGGGGTACTACAAACTCTTCCCCGTGGATGAGCACGGCCGTCTACGGTCAGCCGAGTGGAGCATATCCCTCGGGACTGAAGAGGAAGCCCGCCTGAGAAAAGAACTGCAGAAGGATCGGCAGTCGAAGGGAGCTCAGGACGAGTCGGAAGGTGGATCCGTACCGATCACCCCGGCAATGGTGAACCGGATGCAGGAGGCGATGGCCAGTATTGAATGGCCTGAAGATCAGGAGCGGTAGTAGCTTCGAGGATCGGGACAGGCCACGAGATTCTCTCGTTGGGGTTGGTCGGGGCTCAGAAGGAAGGCCGTTCCGAATATTCGATCGGATCACGCGCCCCGGCGTTCCGGAACGCTTCCAGGCGGAACGCGCACGCGTCACAGATCCCGCAGGCCGGTGCATCCTCTCGGTAGCAACTCCAGGTGAGCTCGTACGGCACGTCGAGTTCGAGTCCTCGCTCGACGATCTCCGTCTTGCTCCAGTCGACGAACGGAGCGACAAGGTCGATGTGAGTCTCGTCCTTCGTCCCCACGTCGACCACCTTCTGGAACGCCTCGAAGAACGCCGGTCGGCAGTCCGGATACCCGGAGAAGTCCTCGCTGTGTGCGCCCATGAAGATGGCGTCACAGTCGTTCGCTTCAGCGTACGAGACAGCCATCGCGAGCAGGTTCGCGTTCCGAAACGGGACGTAGGTGCTGGGTACCTCGTCGCGCTCCAGGTCGGCGGCCTCGACATCGAGATCGTCGTCCGTCAAACTCGACGCGCCGATCCTGGCCAGGTGCCCCGTTTCGACGTGCAGGAAGTCAGCGACGTCGAGGTGCTCGGCTTGCTTCTTCGCGCATTCGAGTTCCCTGTCCTCGGTGTTCTGGCCGTAGGAAGTATGCAGGAAGTACAGGTCGTATCCCCGGTCGGCCGCTTCGAACGCAGCGGTCGCGCTGTCCATTCCGCCCGATGCAAGCACGACTGCTGAGTTGCTCGTCATGGTGTTATCGTCCTGGGGCATCGTTCCAGAGGTCGACGTGAATTCGTGGCGTGTATCGGAAGCCGTGTTCGGTCGCTAACTCGGCCACGGTTTCGCGGTTGCGGTCGAGTTCATCGCGGGTCGTCCCTTCAGGCATCAGGAGGACGTCGCTATCGCGGATCGTGGCGCTCGATACGTCCCGAAGATTTGAGAGTAGTTCGGTGATCTCGGGGAGGTCCTCCGGCCCAGTCACGACGAATTTCAGCTGAAACTCGTAGGCTTCGACGAGTTCCGCCAGAGCGTCGTGGTCGATCCGTCGGTCTGCGTGACGGTCGGCCCATTCTCCGTCGCCCTTTGGATCTACCTCGCTAGTGGGTGTGCTGCTCGTGAGCTTCGGGCTGATGCTGGCAAGGTCCATGGGAGCGGCTCGATGGATCGTCCCGTTCGTCTCGACCGTGATATGGTATCCTCGCTTGCTGAGGCGGTCGAGGAGGGGTTCGATCTCGTCGTGAATCATCGGCTCGCCGCCGGTGACGACGACGTGCTCAGCCTCGGGATAGGATTCGACCTCTTCGAGAATTTCGTCAACGTCCAACCAGGCGTGGGTCGGCTCCCAGGAGGTATGGTAAGAATCGCAGAACCAGCAGCGGAGGTTGCAGCCGCTCGTCCTGACGAAGACCGAGGGTATTCCGGCAAGCTTGCCTTCGCCCTGTAGCGAGTAGAACAGTTCGTTGATCGGGAGGCCATCACTCTCACCAGAGGGCCGCTGTTCGTCTGCGGGATCGGCGTCTGCGTTGACTGGCATGATTATAGCGGGCCGCCAGCACAGAGTTCGTTCGTCTCGCGGACCTGGACGGCGACGTTGGAGACAGTATCTGGTAGTTCCTCCACGAGGCGGTCCTCCAACGCGAGGCTCATGATTTCGGCCGTTGGCGGGTGGTCAAGGACAACAAGGGCACCGCCATCGCCGCTACTCTCGAAGGCGTCCACGAGGGGATCGCCTTCCTCGACGAGGAACCTGTGATCCCACTCGTCGATGACGTCGGTCACGACGCCCTTGTCGACGACCCACCCTTCGTCGGTGAGGTTACCCCTGATCTTGACGGTGATTTCGTAGTTGTGCCCGTGCGGACGGCTGCATTTCCCCTCGTGGTCGAGGATTCGGTGGCCGGCACTGATTCGAATCGGTCGATCCCGTCCGACGAATAATTCTCGTTCTTCTCCCCCGACTACTGGAGTAGTGCCTGAGTCTTCTCTAGGGGCACTTCTAACCATACCCAGATATTACCAGATGGCTACTTAAGAATAGTGTTTGCGAACCGGGATGAATCGAATCGGGGGAAAAGAACGTCAGTCCTCGCACCAGCACTGGACGGGCCCGGAATTGTGCTCTTCGTCGTCCGCTTCGATTTCACAGGTGAAGTACTCGCCCTCGGGGAAGACGATGAATCGATCCTCGTCGGCGTTTTCGATGCGGTCGACGTCTTCGACCGTCCATTCAGCCGCTTCGAGTCCATGCCACGTTACGTATTCGTCGCGGCTGTCGACGGCGAAGTCGAGGATTCCGTTCCCGCTACCGAGAATATACTCGACGCGATCGAGGCGTGTTGGCCGGGAAATCCTCTCCATGTACCTGGCTGTCCGTGAGGGTTCAAATACCTTCATTTCAGTATTTGTAAACTGGTTCGATAGCCAGGATTTCAGAAACGCGTGGGAAACCGTCGCTCGGTCAGCCAGGGTGGTGGTTGACCGGAATGCTACCCGATCATTGGTGGGACTGGCTCTGTGAATGGTCCTGCAGGACATTCCTGCCCATCTCGGAAAGCACATCGCCGCCACTGAACGTATTCGTCGCCGAATCGTTCAAGTCAACAGGCGTGTATCGTTACAGCGACACGATGACTGGCATCGAAAAACAGCTGATCGTCCCCGCTACAGGATCGAACGATGGCTGAGATCGGGCTGGTCAGCTGTACGAAGAGCAAACGCGATCGGGCCGCGACGCCTGCCGAACTCTACATGGAATCGGCGTTCTTCAGAAAGGCTCGCCAGTATGCGGAAACCAACCACGACTCGTGGTTCGTTCTCTCCGCGAAACATCACCTTCTTGACCCGGTTGGCCCGCCTATCGACCCATACGACGAGACGCTGAGCGGTGCCTCCGTCGAGCGGAAACGAGACTGGGCGAAAACGGTCTATGAGCAACTACGAGCGGAGGGCCTCCTCAGCGACAGAAACCGGCTGGTGTTCCACGCCGGTCGCGATTATTACGATGAACTGGTTCCGCTGCTCGATGACGCGGGTGTTGCAATCGAGACGCCAACCGATGGGCTGCAGTACGGGGAAACGCTCGCGTGGTACAACGATCGGTTGGGCCGCGAGTAGCTCGAAGTGACTCGATCATCCCAGGTGGCGACTGATTGACTGACATTTCGGCCGGTCGTGGCTCGTGTCTCTACAATCACTTCTCCGCGATTTAGACAGAATCCCTGAGAGCCCAGATGTCCGTCGTCGGATCGAGATTGTTCGGCTCGGCACCCCGTTCGGTGAGGATACCGGCGTGGTACAGCATCGCCTTCAGCTGGAACACGGTCGGCGAGTGATAGACGTTGCCGTCTTCGAGTGTAGCCACTCGAAGCTCGCCCTTGGGGGTAAGGACGCGGCTCCGCACGTCCTCGTCGCCTCTGATGAACAGTTCCACGGTGAACGACGGGTAGTTCTTGTGCAGGAACCTGACGAGATCCACGAGAGACGGTTCCGCATGATCACCCTCGTAATAGTCCTGAATCTCCTCGACGAGCAGTTGCGTCGCCGGGTAACTCCAGATCACCCGGCGAGCGAGTTCTCCCCACGCTGGAGCGATATCGTAGAACCGCTGGGGCTTCCCGTGCCAGGCCGAGAACTCCTCCAGGGCGGCGTCGACGGACCCGTGTCGACGCCTGGCGAACCGGACGACCTCTCGCCCCAGCGGCGTCAACCTCGCTCCCGTGGGCTGTTCTTCAATCAGTCCGAGGAACGCAGCTCCCCGCCGAGCGTCCGCGGTTGCCCCGACGACCTCGTACTCCGTCAGCAACTCGTCGGTCGGACCGCTCGCGTAGTGTGCCAGGGCATACCCGAGGTAATTCTTCGGGTGGTTCAGGCCGAACGACTTGTCGGCTACCCCTTGCGCACTGGCCTGGAAACGGATCGCCTTCGCGTCGTCGGTCGTCTGGTTGCCGACGACTCTTGGGATCTCAATCGGTTCGACCTCGCCGTCTGGGGCGACGCCGAGGATGCCGACGTTGAGTTCGCGCGCGAGCGTTTGGTCGGTCTGTGAGATGGCTTCGGTCGGGGCCGTCAGATAGGCGACGTTCGCGTGGCGGAGTCGGTCGTACGCCTGGACGATCCCGCCTGCGGTGTCGACGAATCCGCGTTCGGTGACGCCTTTGGCTTCCACGGCGATCAGCGGCGGATCGTCTCCAAACCGCTCGACTGCCAGAAGCTCGGGTTCGAGTTTGCGTACGCCTACAAGATCCGGGTAGCCGCCACCGACCCGGACGTGATTGAACGGCGAGAGCATCTCCCGGATCGACGCATCGATTTGCTGGTCGGCGAGCCACTCCTCGGTCGAGAACTGAGTATCGACGACGGCGTAGACGTTCGAGTCGTCTTCGTCAGGAAACAGGCGGCGCTTCGTGTGCGCGAGGACGTTGGGTTCCGAGAGGTGATCCGCCGCGCTGGCCATGAGTGATAGGCAGGGCGAGAGGTTATGAAAGTTGAGGTGGTGGTCGGATCGAATCGAACGCCCGATTCGAGGGGTTCTTTAAAAGGACCACGCCGCCCTACTGCAAATGCGCACCGTCACAAAATGTGATGGGCGCTGCAGGATTTGAACCCGCGACAGCTTGGTCCGAAGCCAAGTACTCTGTCCAGACTGAGCTAAGCGCCCTCGTTCACACATCATCGACGTCCGAATTTAAACCATGTGGTTCGAGCCGGCTATCGGGGCCTTTATCGGCCGCCCCGGAGCACCCACGGGCATGGAGTTGCGCGAGCGTGCGCGCGGGTACGTCGAAATCACTAGGCCGACGAACGCAACGGTCGCCGCCTTGCTGACGTTCGTCGGCGCGTTCGTCGGCGGCGACTTCACTGGCAACGCCCTCCCCGTCGGGGCCGCCGTCGGCGCGACCTGGTTCGCCACCGGGGCCGGCAACGCGATCAACGACTACTTCGACCGCGAGATTGACGCCATCAATCGCCCCGACCGGCCCATCCCGCGCGGCGCGGTCTCGCCCCGTGGCGCACTCGCATTCTGCACGGCGCTGTTCGTCGGCGCGGTCG
>CAZEDI010000114.1:0-6735 GCA_964510865.1 uncultured Halobacteriales archaeon | reverse complement strand
GTGGTCGTGCCGGGCAAGGTGCTCGGCAGTGGCGTCCTCACGAAGGACGTCACGGTGGCCGCGGTCGACTTCTCCGGCACGGCGGAGACGAAGATCGAGCGGACGGACGGCGAGCCCCTTAGTTTGGAACAGGCACTCGAACGAAATCCCGAGGGATCCAACGTGCGGGTGATTCGATGAGCGGTGACTTCGATCCCGATGCCGTAATCGAAGGCCGTGATTGTATTCTCGGTCGGGTCGCGTCCGCGGTTGCGGAACGGGCACTCGACGGCGAAACCATCGCGGTCGTGAATGCGGAATCAATCGTGATTACGGGTTCGGAGCGAGACGTCATGGGGACATACGAGAAGCGGGCCGAACTCGGTTCGGACAGAGGGCCGGCATACCCACGGCGCCCCGACCGGATCGCCAAGCGTGCCATCCGGGGAATGCTCCCCTATAAGCGTCCGCGGGGCCGGGATGCATTCGAACGCGTCCGGGTCTATCTCGGCAATCCGTTCGACGAAGACCCCGAGGTCGTCGAGGGGTCCTCGTTGGATCGACTCTCGAATACCCGCTTCGTCGAACTCGGCGAAGTGAGCGAAAACCTGGGAGCGAGCGTCACATGGTAACTAATACGTCAGGCAAGAAGAAGACGGCTGTCGCCCGCGCGACGGTGAGCGAAGGTGCCGGTCGCGTTCGTATCGACTCCCGACCGATCGAGCTGGTCGAGCCCGAGACGGCTCGCTTGAAGATGCAGGAGCCGTTTCGCATTGCCGGTGATGAACTCCGTGACGATGTCGACATCGACGTCTCCGTCAACGGCGGCGGGGTGATGGGGAGGGCCGATGCTGTTCGGACCGCCATCGCCCGCGGTCTGGTCGAGCACACCGGCGACATGGAGCTGCGTGACGCGTACATGCAGTTCGACCGGACGCTGCTCGTGAACGACGTCCGCCAACGCGAGTCGAAGAAGTGGGGCGGTCCGGGTGCCCGGGCACGCTACCAGAAGTCCTACAGGTGATCCACCGATGATGATTCCAGTCCGGTGTTTCACGTGTGGGAAGGTGATCGGCGAACACTGGGACGAGTTCGTGGAGCGGGCGGACATACACGAGGGGGATGAGTCCGCCGCCGCCGTGCTTGACGACCTCGGGATCGAGCGGCACTGCTGTCGCCGCATGTTCGTCTCGCATACCGACCTCGTGGACGTCGTCTCACCGTACCAATAATGCAACGTGGAAAATACAATCGCTACGAGAAGGCCCGCATCATCGGTGCTAGAGCGTTGCAGATCGCCTACGGGGCACCGGTCCTGATCGACACTGAACAGACAGAACCGATCCTGATCGCGGCCGAGGAGTACGATGCCGACGTCTTGCCCTTCACCGTCCGACGTGGGGAGGCCGAGTAATGTCACTGATCCAGGGTGTTCGGCTCCGTCGCGTGCTCGACTCGCGCGGCAGTGAGACGGTCGAGGCGGACGTCCTGGTCGAGGGTGGAGGATTCGGCCGCGCAGCGGCCCCCTCGGGGGCGTCGACGGGCGAGTACGAAGCGGTCGAGCGCCCACCGACTGAAGCTATCGCTGCCGCGAGGGAGCGCGCAGTCCCACGTCTAGAGGACGAAGTGTATGCGGCCGATCAACGATCGGTCGATCGGGCCTTGCGACGTGCCGACGGCACCGGGGACTTCTCCGAGATCGGGGCCAACGCCGCAGTAGCTATCTCCATGGCAGCCGCGAAAGCCGCAGCGGATCTCCTGGGAACACCGCTCTATCAACATTTGGGCGGGGCGTTCAGAGGGGAGAACTTCCCGATTCCACTCGGGAATGTCATTGGCGGTGGCGAACACGCAACAGACGCCACCCACATCCAAGAGTTCCTCGCTGCGCCAGTCGGGGCACCGAGCGTCCAGGATGCGGTATTTGCGAACGCAGTTGTCCATGCCATGGTTGGCCGCATTCTCGAAGATCGCGATATCACCGCCGCAAAAGGTGACGAGGGCGCCTGGGCCCCGTCGATCGACGACGCCGCCGCATTCGAGATCGTCGCGGAGGCCGTCGAGGACGCGAGCGAGGAGTTCGGGTTCGAGATCGGATTTGGACTCGACATCGCCGCCTCGGAGCTGTATGAAGATGACGCGTATCACTACGGCGACCGGACCCGTTCCACGGCGGAACAAATCGACTACGTCGCCGACCTCGTCGACGAGTACGATCTCGTCTACGTTGAGGACCCGCTCGAGGAGAACGACTATGATGGATTCGCCGAATTGACGGATCGCGTCGGGTCGAAAACGGTACTCTGTGGCGACGACCTCTTCGTGACGAACACCGATCGATTGCGCGAAGGTGTCGACAGCGGAGCGGCAAACAGCATCCTGATCAAACCCAACCAGATCGGAACGCTCACGGATGCGTTCGACGCGATCGAGTTCGCCGAGCGCAACAGCTATCCACCCGTGGTCTCCCACCGGAGTGGCGAGACCGAGGATACGACGATTGCACACCTGGCCGTCGCGGTCGACGCCCCGTTCATCAAGACGGGGACCGTCGGCGGCGAGCGAACTGCGAAGCTCAACGAGTTAATCAGAATCGAACAGGAGGCTCTATGACGGAACAAGAAACCGAGGACGGTCTCGACGCTGCCGACGATGCGGACGAGGACGAGCCCACGGAGGGCGCCGATCCGACACCCGAGACCGACTCGGACCCAGCGACCGAGGAACAGCCCGCCGATGCTGACGAAGCAGCGGCAGAACCTGACGAGGACGAACCGACGCTCGATGAGGACGTCATGCCAGACGATGAAGCGGACCTCCTCATCCCCGTCGAGGACTATCTGGCAGCCGGCGTCCACATCGGGACCCAGCAGAAGACGAAGGACATGGAACGGTTCATCCATCGCGTCCGTACGGACGGACTATACGTCCTGGACATCTCGAAAACGGACGATCGGATCCGGACCGCGGCCGACTTTCTGGCGAACTACGCGCCGGAACAGATCCTGGTGGCGTCCTCGCGGCAGTACGGCCGGTACCCGGCCGAGCAATTCGCGGACGCGATTGGCGCGCGAGCCCGCACGGGACGGTTCATCCCGGGCACGTTGACGAATCCCGATTACGAGGGGTACATCGAACCAGATGCCGTCGTCGTCACCGATCCCATCGGGGATGCCCAAGCCGTGAAGGAAGCTATCACCGTGGGCATTCCGGTGATCGCGATGTGCGACTCGAACAACCAGACAAGCAACGTGGACCTGGTCGTCCCGACAAATAACAAAGGTCGACGCGCATTGGCCGTTGTCTACTGGCTGCTTGCGAACGAGACGCTCGATCGTCGTGGCGCCGAGCCGACCTACGCCCTCGAGGATTTCGAGGTCGAACTGTAGGCGTTCCGTTTCTTCACGTCGCGAGGACACCTGTTAGACGCCTCGTCCGACTCACAGGTGGGCATCCTGCATCGTCTCGTAGACCGCTGCTATCTCGTCGGTCCCCTCCTTGACAAACCCGCCATGGTAGCACAGCGTCTGTTCCACGTCCAGCATCGCAAGTCGACCAACCGACTCGGTGGCCTCAGTGAGGTCGAGCGTAAACTCGCCGCTCGGACCGGCGAGCCCGTCTCTCGCCGTCATGGCATCGCCAGCGAGAAGGAGCTCGACCGTCGGGAAGTAGAGGGAAATGTGCCCGGGGGCGTGGCCTGGGGTGAACACCACTTCCATCGGTCCCGCATCCGTGTGGAACCGGACGCCGTCAACGAGTTCGACGTCGACGTCCGCGGGTGGGTATCGATCGCCGTCTGACTTAATCGGCTCCTCCCGTCCATCGATGTAGGGTGCTGCCTCCTCGTGCGCGAATACGGTTGCCTCGGTCTGCGCGACGACGTCGGACAGTGCTGCTGCATGATCGCCGTCCTGATGGGTGAGGACGATCCCATGGACATCCCCCCATCCGTTCCCGAGATCCCGGAGATGTGCCTCAAGCCGGTCGACGTTGGCGGGAAACCCGACGTCTATCACGAGGACGCCTTTCGGCGTTTCCACAGCCGCCGGGTGGAACGTCACTGGTCCAGTACCGTGCTTGAGCGTCTGGGGAAACGCGTGGACCCCTGGTGCAAGCCGCATGGCGGGGGATCGAGCGGTGGCGTCTTGGACGTTGCGCCTGTGCGGAGGAACAGCGAGTCGTGTCCCGAGAACGCACGCTTTATTACGGCGAGTGGACAAACCTGCTACAAGACTATGCCGAGTTCTGACGGTCCACGCCAGGGAACCAGAGAGAAGTTGTCGAATAGCCCGCGGGACCGCGGGATGTCGCCGCCACAGCGTGCTGTCCAGCAGTTCGAGGAGGGAACGAAAGTTCACCTCGCGCTCGATCCCAGCGTCCAGGACGGCCGCTTCCACCCCCGTTTCGATGGGCTCACCGGGGAAATCGTCGGCACGCAGGGCGCGGCGTTTAAGGTCGAGATCACTGACGGTGAGAAGGTAAAAACGCTCATCGCAAGTGCTGCACACCTTCGAGCTCAGGAATGACGATATTCAAGGACGTGGTCGACGAGGAGTACCTCACGATCGCCGAGGTCAAGGCACTTCTCGAGGACATCGAACAGGAGCGAGCCCTTGATGAGGACCGAGAGCTCCCATACGAGCTCGCCAGGACGATCGAACATGCGAACCGATTCGCCCTCCTCGATCCCGAGGAATCACGGGAGTTCGTCGCCGAACTCCGCGAGCTGGAAAAAGTGGACGAGAAGACGGCGTACAAGATCGCCAACCTCCGCCCACAGGATCGTGACGAACTCCGCGCGATTTATGCCCAGGAGCGGTACACGCTCTCCGGCGACGAACTGGATGAAATCCTCGACGTCGTCGCCAGGTACGTCTGAGCCCGACGGCGAAACGTTTTTTCCCTCACTCCGTCCGTCTCCAATACGTGGACGAGCGATTGCAGCGTGCCGGTATCGGCGGAGCCATTGTCGTCGTCGGAGCCGTGCTCGGCCTCGTCGCACCCTGGACACCGGCATCAGTCATCACTGTTGGGTTCGTATCCTCCTTGATCGGAGCGATGTTCCTGGTAGCGGCGTCGGGACCTGACCCTATGGCCGGTCCCGGTGAGCGACACATGGGATCACGACCGGACAACCGAGGCGACGGTTTTTCCATTCCCCATTCAGAGGCCTTGCTTCACGTTCTCATCGGGGCCGGTGTGGTGAGTACCCTCGGGCTCGTCCTCATTTTGGCAACCGCGTGAGTTGCCGTAACCACCCGCAAAGTAAAAAGGAGGCCTGTCGTAGAGCATGCCATGAGCGATGACGGAACCGGGACGTCGACCAGCGTAGCTGTCGTGTTGGATTATCTCCCGCATGGTAGGGCGGACGACGATCGGCCGCAATATCAGAAGCCAGCACTAGGTCATGCGCTCGGGGTCGACGACTTCGGGCTCTTTGAACTCGTGCTCGAGTCGGATACCAGCGTCAGTATCGGCGATCAGGTATCCATCGATCCTCTCGAGGACGGTATCGAATCTTCTCACCGGATCGAATTCAATGATCTCTCGGGTGGCGCTCAGTCGGAGCTCGAACACGCGGTACGCGAACTAATCGATGCAAACGAGGATCGATTCGTGGAGTTCTTTAACGAGGCCGGGGCAGTCACGGTTCGTCTCCATCAGTTCAATCTTCTCCCGGGTGTGGGTGACAAGATCCGGGACGATATTATCGACGAGCGGCGGCGCAACCCGTTCGAGAGCCTCGACGGCCTGTCCGAGCGGGTTTCCGGCTTCCACGACCCGAAACGCGTCCTCGTGGAGCGAATCCTCGCGGAGATCCGGGATGAGGACGTCAAATACAAACTATTCGCGCGCCCGGAAGGGTGAGCTTTAGGGGTTCCGTCATCTACTGCGCTCTCATGACCGACACCGGTTCCCGACGCGACCCGGACGCACTTCGGGCACGTGCGGGCGTCCGGGGTGATACGAGACACGACCAGCATTTCCTGGTCGACGATCGCGTGCTCGATCGTCTCCCGACGTACGCTGCGGATGTCGACACGGCCCATGTGCTCGAAGTCGGCGCCGGGACCGGTGCGCTCACCGATAGACTGCTCACTATCGCTGATCGAGTCACTGCAATCGAGCGTGACCCCACCCTCGCTCGTTTCCTCCACGACGAGTTCACTGATGCAATCGATCGAGACCACCTCTCAGTTGTCGAGGGGGACGCGTTGGAAGTCGATCTTCCGTCGTTTACGGCATCTGTCTCGAACCTTCCGTACGGGATCTCGAGTGAAATCCTGTTCCGATTGCTTCCCCGAACGCGACCCCTCATAGTCATGGTCCAGAAGGAATTCGCGGAGCGATTGGCAGCCGAACCTGGGACGGAGGACTACGGGCGACTCTCGGTGACTGCGGGACATTACGCATCCGTGGAGATCCTCGAAACCGTCCCCCGCGAAGCATTCGACCCGCAACCGCGGGTCGAGAGCGCCATCGTTCGAACGACGCCCCGTGAACCGCCGTACGAGGTGCCCGACGAGGACGCCTTCATGGCCGTCGTCCGCGCACTATTCACCCAGCGTCGGAAGACGACTCGCAACGCGATCCGGAATACAACACATATCTCCGGAATCGCGGACCCGGACGCCGTAGTTGAGGCTGCTCCCCGCGATATGGTCGCTGCCCGGCCTGGGAAACTCTCACCTGCGGACTTCGCACGAATCGCTCGGATAGCCGCAACTCATGGAGGGATCTCTCCGTGACAGTCAC
>CAZEDI010000113.1:0-6752 GCA_964510865.1 uncultured Halobacteriales archaeon | reverse complement strand
ACGGATCGCCGGTCCATTCGCCATCCGCCGGAACGACGTCGACGTGACTGTTCAACACAAGGGTCTTCCCGTCCTCGGGGTTACCCATGTCGAGGACGCCACCCACACTCGGTCTGTCCAGCGTGGTGGATAGATCGGCCGCGTGGAACTCCGAGAGGCCAGCAAGTACGTCTGGATCGGCCTCCCACTCGTACGTCTCAAATCCGAGCTCGTCGAGCTGGTCCCTGATCCACGCTTGGGCGGGTGCCTCGGTTCCACCCGTCGTGTCGAACGCGATGAGCTGCTCGGCGAACTCCCGCATCTCCGTCCCGTAGACTGCTCCCACGCGTTTCATGCCTCACATTCGACCGTCACGCGAGCTCCTCCGTGACCCGACTGTGGATCGTCTCCCGGGCCCGTTGACTCGCCGCGGCATCGGTCGGCACGACGATGACCTGACTCCCCTGGCTCCGCAGTGCGTCGCGATAAACCGGTTCAAGATCGCCACTACCCTCCAGTCGGTGGAATCCAAGGTTATAGAGCTCGGCCGTCGGCTCGAAGTCGAGACCGTGGGGCGTGACGAACTGCGTTTCGAATGCATCGTGATCGGCAATAGGCAGCCGATGAAAGATACCGCCGCCATCGTTGTCGATTACGATGATCGTCGCCTCGACATCGCACCGAGAGAGGGCAAGCAGCCCATTCATGTCGTGGTAAAACGCGAGATCGCCAGTCACGAGGACGAGCGATTCGTCCGCGTCCTCCTTGCCGAGCGCGCTTCCAGCCCCGAATGCGGTGCTCGTGATCCCGTCGATACCGCTCGCTCCGCGATTTGCGAGGGTGCAGAGGTCGGTAGGCGATGGCGGCACGAATTGATCCATGTCACGCACGGGCGTACTGTTCGAGACGAACACCGTGCTTGGTTCGGGGGCGTTCTCGACGGCGACGCGGACGATATCACCCTCGTCTGGCGTCTCGTATGCGTCCACGAGATCCCAGTAGTGGCGCTCGACATCGGTAAGGCGGTCGCACCAGTGTGTCTGGCTGCGATCGACTCGTTCTGCGAGTGCCGAGGCAAACAGCTCCGGATCTGCAGCGATGAGATCCGTCACCGCGAACGTCGCCTCGCGCCATTCGCCCGCGGGATCGACGAGAAACTGTCGCGGGCGTGTCCGTTCTAGATACTCCCGGAGGGTTTTCGAGGTCGGAGAGGCGCCGAACCGGATGACGACGTCTGAATCCGGCCAGTCGCTCGTGAGGGCTGGATCGAGGTAGCTATCGTATCCACCGAGGACAGGCACGTCGCCGACGTGGTCGCCGAATCGAACACCGGAGAGCGGGTCCGCAACGATCGGAAACCCCGTTGCACTCGCGAGTTCCGCAACCGCGTCCGCGGATGGAGCGTGGAGGTCTGCCGGCCCGGCACTGATGAGTCCTCGTTCGGCTTCTGCTACCGTCGTCGCTACCTCCTCGATACGTGTCGCCGCGAGAGCAGCCTGACCACGAGCGACCCTGACAAACGGGCCGTCGCGCCCACGTGCCGCCTCAGGATCACGGTGGTCGAGGTCATCAGGGGGTTCCTCCGGTGACGTGGAGGGTTCGAGTGGCTTGCGGAACGGAAAATTCAGGTGAACGGGGCCGGCCGGGGTCCCGGTACTCACTGATACTGCACGTGCCGCCGTCGTCCTCAGCATACGGAGCTTCCTCGGCGTGGCCTCGGGTTCCGGCAGGGTCCGCTCCCATCGGACCGCGCTCCCATAGAGCTCGTGCTGATCGATCGTCTGGTTCGCCCCGCTATCCTGGAGTTCGGGCGGCCTATCCGCTGTGAGGACTACCATCGGCACGCGCGCGTGATCAGCCTCGATGACCGCGGGGTGAAAGTTCGCCGCAGCCGTTCCGGAGGTGCACACCAAGGGCGTCGGTTCACCGGTCCGCTTCGCCCTGCCGAGTGCGAAAAACGCCGCCGAGCGCTCGTCGAGCAACGAGATCACGTCGATGTCGGCGTGTCGGTTAAACGCAAGCGTCAGGGGGGTAGATCTGCTGCCCGGGGTGAGACAGGCGGTCGACACTCCCTGTGAAACGAGTTCGTCGACGAACGTGCGTGCCCAGCGCGTGTTCGCGTTCATAGCGGTCATGGGGCAAGTCTCGTGGCGATGGACGTCATCGGAGTTGATCGAGTATCGGCCGGAACTTCAGTTGGAGTTCGTCCCACTCGTCGTCCGGATCGCTGTCCGCGACGAGGCCATTCCCCGCGAACAGTGTCGCTGTCGCGTTCGAGGCGAGCGCTGACCTGATCGCAACGGCGAAGGTTCCATCGCCAGTCGCGTCGAACCAGCCAACTGGTGCAGCATACCATCCACGATCAAAGCCTTCCGTTGTAGCGATTATGTTCCGTGCGGTCTCCTGCGGCAATCCACCGACAGCTGGAGTCGGGTGGAGCGCCTCGACGATCGACAGGATATGTCTCTTTGTCGTAGTCCGCGCAGTGATGGGTGTCCAGAGATGCTGGACGTTCGGGAGTCGACGGACGGTTCGGTCGCCAACCGTCACGTCGTCTGCGATCGACGATACGCGATCTCGAATCGCCTCGAGCACGAGGCTATGTTCGCGATTGGCCTTTGGACTGTCGACCAGCATTCGGGCGAGCCGCTCGTCTTCCTCGGCTGTGCCCCCTCGTGGAATCGAGCCTGCGAGGGCCTCGGTATCGATCGAATCGCCCGTCACCGTGACCAGGCGTTCGGGTGTCGCCCCAACGAAGACCGCTCCCATACCGGGATCGATCGCGAATCGATGACAGGTGGGATAGACATCCTGGAGGCGGCCGAGTGCATCCGCAAGCCGAAACGGCCCACCCAGGCGGGCGGTGAGACGCTGCGCAAGGACGATCTTCTCGAGTTCCCCTGCATGTATACGTCCGAGTGCGGTTTCCACTTGTTCGCGCCATTCCTCCTTGTCGGGGACTCGCTCCGTCGAAACGATTCCGGGCGGGGGGTCCGGGGATGAATCAGCAGTGTGACAGTGTGCGGTGACATCGTCTATTGCAGCGTCGAGCGAGCGCGAATCCGCATCAGGGCCACACCCTGTAGCGGTCACCCAGCAGCTGGTCCCCGTGTCCGTGATCTGAATCCTGGGAAGAACGAACCGCGCTCCACCGAAACCTCGCCAGGGAGGCGTTGCATCGAAGGCATCGTGAAACGCAAACCCGCCGACGAGACGGGGTTTCGCCGCGGCAGGTGCAGTACTCGGTGCGTCGATGTCGATTGCATCGAGGAGCGCGGTACTCTGCTCACGGACGTCGGCGAACCGCTCCGGGCCTGTGCTCTCGATCGTTGCAGCCGTTCCGCACCCCATCAGGGATGGTTCCTCCGGCGAGAACCACGCGACGCGAGGACCGGTGAACGAACGAAATATCCGTGACGGCACGTCCGTCGATGTGGAGAGCGACACGCCATCGAGCCGTCGTATCCGGCTCGTGACTGCCTCCGTTCGCACGACCGACCCACCAACGTCACGGCCTTTCATCGTCTTGATGAACGAACCCTGTACCTTTCAGCCTAACTATGACGGCGGCCATCTCGTCGCAAGCACGGAGAAAATTACTATTTGATATATAGACATGAATTAATCATCTCGAACGCCGTCGTGCCAGGAAAGAACGGGTCGGGTTTCGACCCGGTCGGAGGCGTGCGATCAGGGCAGCATTCTCCGCCCCGTCAGGCTTAAGAACCCCCCTCCCGAACGCTCGGACGGTTCAATGGTCACCGTGGAGATCAACGTCCCCGAACACCTCGACATGCAGATCGCCCAGCTCGTCGATCAAGGCGAGTTTGTCAACCGCGAGGAGGCAGTCGAGGAACTTCTCGCGACTGGTATCAAGGCCTACAAGACAAGTGGTCCACAATCCGAGATGGAAGACCCGGGATACGAGGAAGATATGATGGGCCACGAAGACGAATACGTTTTTTAAGAGCGTGGTACCCGGTCCCAGGAGACGCTTACTCACATTACGACCTCGGTCACCCGATACACCGTCAATTGACCCGGTTCCCCGTAGCAGGGTGTAACCGGTTGTCAGGCAACGCTTAAAGGACTCTTGGGCCATATATGTCGGTATGCATAAAGACGAACTTCTCGAACTCCACGATCAGCTCGTCCTGATCAAGGAGTATTTCGAACAACGGGAAGACGTAAGCGACGATACATTCGAGGCATACGAGATGCTGGATGTCCGTCCAGCGCACGTCCACAAATCGAAGAACGAGCACAAGCACGCCGTCTTCGTGCTCGGGAATGCACTGGCGAACGCAATGAGTGAGGACGAGTTTTCGAACGCTGGTCGCCTCTCGAAGCGAATGCAGGAACTCGCCGACGACGCCAAACAGAAGCTGTAATGCGTCACGTGTGCCGTCTGCCCAGCGTCGGACGCCCCGAAATGTATTTGGGTCGCCATCGGGTGGAGTAGACCATGGATAGCGGGACCGTCGCTCGGATCGAAGAGTGGGACGAGGAGTCGTTCTCTCAGGGGTTTTCCTCACTCGCCCAACTGGCCGAACGCGAGTTCTCGGGAGCGATCCGATCCGGCCAGACGTGGTTGTTCGTCCTCAACGGTCGCGTCGTCGGGACTGCTGGGGGAAGCATCGACGATTTCAACCGTGCCGGGGGGACCGCGTTCGAGGCACCCCACCCCGCACTTCCACTGTTATTCGCTATGCAGGAAGCGAATGCCGAGCCGCGGGCCCGATACTTCACTGACGACACGCCACTGTCCGAGGTACACGAGACACTCTCCTCGGGGAATTTCACCGGATACATCGAACTCGCAGAAAACGTCCATAGTGGTGATTATTACCTTGTGTACTACGGGGGAAGGGCGCTCACCGTCGCATTCGTTGGAGGGACCGAACGACTGCTCACTGACGACGAGGCGTTCGAACAAGCGACCGACGAGGTCGGCATTTATGCTGTCCGCGACGTCGAGCTCGACGTTCGTGACCTCCCCGAGCCTGAGGCCCCACCCGCAGGAGGGGCCGAATCGTCGGAGGAATCCAACGACCAGGACGATACCACCGAATCAGAACCGAGTGCGCCAGTGACCCAGGCGGCGGATGAGGACGACGTGGAGTCCAAAACAGGTGACAGCCAATCAACTGAGGCACGTGAGTCTGGCGCGGTCCAGAATGCGGATACGGCACCAGACGACACTCGAACTGAGGAACGCGAAGCTGCCACGCAGGAAACCCCTCCAGACACCGCCACTGATGATCGAATCGAGCGCGACAGCTCCACGTCGGAGTCATCGACGAAAAACACGGGGTCAGGCGTCCGAACGCCCGAGGGAGTTGACCCATTCAGCGAGGAGCAGGCCTGGCGGGAAACGAGAGCGGTCCCTGCTCTCGATCCAAACGAGAGCGGGGAATCGGGGAGATCGCCTCGGTCCGGTGCCACCGAATCCGCCTCAGCACATTCGAGTGAGACATCCAATAGATCCCAACAGGCGACGACGGGGTCCGCAGCTGACGGTGGGCAGGAGGGGAAAACGGACGACGTCCCTGCGGAGAAAGTACAGGAGCTAGAGGCCGAACTCTCCGAGCTCCGTGGCCGGCTCGACGACGTCGAGGACGAGCGAAATGAGCTCCGCGAGGAGCGCGACACGCTCGAACGCCGACTCGAGAATCGCGACATCGAGGATGACTCGGACCGGAGCGACGACCACGGCATCTCGATGACCGACCGTGACGCACTGGACCAGACGGATCTGCTCGTTCGTTACGGTTCGAAGAGCGACGCGACCCTCGCTGATGCCCACAATGACGTGAACGTGACCGATCACGAAGTCGATGCGAACCTCCGGCTCGAGACACATACTCGATTCGATGCCGAGGACGTCACGGTTGGAGGACACCCCTACGAATCCTTCGTGAAAGACACGTTGGAGTACCGCTTCGCCGCGTGGGTCGCTCGATCACTCCTGTTCGAGATTCGGGACACGGGGAATGCGGACGCCCTCGGCGATCTCTATGACGCCATCCCGGAGATCGATCGCGTTGAGTTCGGGGGGGCGGTTTCGATGCGGGATGACGAGGGTGAAGAGGTTCGCGAATCCTTCGACGTCGTCTTTCGCAACCAGATGGGCCAACCGATCGCTGTTGCAGACCTGAATGACGATCGTGATCCAGCGACGGGTGACATGATGGCGGACCTTCTCGAAGCGGCAACCACCGTCGCAGACGGACAGGATGCGCTTTCCGCGGCCTTCTCGGTTACCGCGAGCTTCTTCGCGCCTGAGGCGCTGGAAACAGCGGACGAAGCGACGAATGCCGGGCTACTCAACCGGGATGCGAGGAAGAGTTTCGTCAAGACGGCACGAAAACAGGGTTACCACCTGTGTCTTGTCGAAGCGCACGGCGACGAGTTCCGTCTCGCCGTTCCCGATCTCTAGAGCTATGCTTCGGCTTCGATGTCCTCGATCTTCATCGATTCCAGCTTGCTGATGATCTCGTCGACCTTCCCGTCGAGATCGTCGACAAACGACTGGGTCTGTTCGGTCGTGATCGCGCCCTGGCTCGAGGGTTCGATGAGGTTCTCCTCCTCGAGGACACGTAGGGAATATCGGACCTTGTGATGGGGATACCCTGTCTCGTTTGACATCTTGACGATTCCGATAGGCTCGTTCTCGATAACCATCCGCAATACCTGCAGATGGCGTTCCAACATGTCGACCTCCTTCTCAAGCCGATCTATCATGACACGTGTTAACTTGTTGTGAGCCCTTT